>CAIUHT010000212.1 GCA_903898975.1 uncultured Planctomycetaceae bacterium | reverse complement strand
CTTTTAGAAGACGGTGATACGACACGTTAAAAACGCTCTGCCTCGCTCCAACTTGGCATTCCCCCCGCAATCCTGAGATACTGCGCGGTAATCCCGGCTCGGCCGGGCAGCCGTGTCGCGCTCCGGCGGTTGTTGCCTCGTGCGGCGTTGGGCTGCCCTTCAATCCCGTGCCGGGAGACCCTGTCTCGGTTCTCTCTGTGAGCACGGTGCGATGCCAGCCTTTGGAATGCGGTGGTCGATGGTTGGGCTGTGGGCGGTTGCCTGGGTCTGTACCTTCGCCCCTCTCGCTTTCGCCGCCGATCAATACCGCCTGTTTCCCGCCACCGTGGAACTCCGCGGCCCCGCCGACCAGCAGCGGTTGCTGGTTGAGCGGTTTCGAGACGGCGAAGCCGTGGGCGACGCCACCGTCGGCGCCCAATTCCGCGTCGACCCCCCAACGGTCGCCCGCATCGAAGCCGGTGTGCTCCGGCCGGTCGCCGATGGCACCGCCCGGCTGCGGGCCGAGCTGGACGGTCAGACCCTTGAAGCTCGGGTCGAGGTGCGGGGAATGGCCCAGGCCGACCCGCCCGGCTTTCGTCTCGACGTGCAACCGGTGTTGACCCGCTGGGGCTGCAACATGGGAGCCTGTCATGGCGCACAGGCGGGCAAGAAAAGCTTCAAGCTCTCGCTGCGGGGCTACGACCCGTTCGCCGACTACGCCGCCATCACCCGCCAGTGGCAGGGGCGGCGAATTGACCTGACCAACCCCGACGAAAGTCTGCTGCTCCGCAAGGCCCTGGGGGAACTTGCGCACGGTGGGGGAAGCCGGCTGGATGCGGAGGACCCCGATTTCCAGGTTCTGCGGAACTGGGTCGCGACGGGTGCGGCCCCGCCCCGCGAAGGAGAGCCGCAGGTCGCCGAGATCGAGGTGACACCCAACCAGGTGACGCTGACCGCCGGGGCGAAACAGCCCTTGCTGGTGCAGGCGGTCTACAGCGACGGGCGACGCCGCGACGTCACCGGGTGGGCCAAGTTCGCCTCGACCGAGTCGGGGGTGGCCCAGGTCGACGAGGATGGCGTGGTGACGGTGAGCGGTCAGGGAGAGGCGGCTATCACGGTCTGGTTCTCGAGCCGGGTCGCGATCGCCAATGTCACTGTGCCCCTCGTCCAGAAGTTGGAAGCAGCACAGCCCGTGGATACCGCCGTGTTCGACGCCAGTCCCCGCGTCAATTTCATCGATGACCTGGTGGTCAAAAAACTCCGCCGGCTCAACATTCCCCCGTCGGGGCAGGCGGGGGACGCCGAATTCCTGCGACGGGCGTTCCTCGACACCCTGGGGGTGCTGCCCAGTCCCGCCGAGGTGGAGGCCTTCCTCGGTGATGCCGCTCCCGAGAAACGCCAGCGGCTGGTCGATCAACTGCTGCAGCGTCCCGAGTTTGTCGATTACTGGACGTACAAGTGGTCGGACCTGCTGCTGGTCAGTTCCCGGCGGTTGAAGAATCCGGCGGTCTGGTCGTTCTCACAGTGGATTCGCGGCGCGGTCGAGCGAAACCTCCCCTGGAATGAATTCGCCCGACAGATCGTGACCGCTCAGGGGAGCACGCTGGAGAACGGTGCGGCGAACTACTTCGTGCTGCACAAGGACCCCAAAAAGCTCAACGAGGCGACCACGCTCACCTTCCTGGGGCTGTCGATTGGCTGTGCCCAGTGCCACGATCACCCGCTCGAGCGGTGGACGCAGGATGATTACTACGGGATGGCCGCGCTGTTCGCCCGGGTCCGGGCGAAAGACACCGGCACCGATGGGGAATCGGTGGTGGTCGCCGCCGAGACAGGCGATCTCCCGCATCCCACCCGCGTCGGTCTGCCCATTCCGCGTCCCCTCGATGGGGCGGCGGTCGACCCGGCCGCTCCTGGCGACCGCCGGCAACCGCTCGCCGACTGGCTGACCGCTCCCGCCAATCCCTATTTCGCCAAGGCGCTGGTCAACCGCGTCTGGGCCAACTTCATGGGCCGCGGACTGGTCGAAATGGTGGACGATCTGCGTGCCACCAACCCGCCCAGCAATCCTGAACTGCTTGACGCACTGGCCCGGCACTTCATCGACACGGGGTACGATGTGCGGGCCCTGGTCAAAACGATCCTGCTGTCAGCGGCCTATCAGCGCTCTTCGGTCGCGACCCCGCAGAACGCCGCCGACGACCGCTTCTATTCGCACTTCCTGCTCAAGCGGATGTCGGCGGAAGTGCTGCTCGACAGCTTTTCCCAGGTCACCGCGGTTCCGACCGCGTTCCCCGATTACCCCGCCGGACTGCGGGCCCTGCAACTGCCCGACAACAACGTCACCAGCTACTTCCTCTCGGCGTTCGGCCGGCCCGTCCGCGAATTCACCTGCGAATGCGAGCGGACCAGCGAGCCGAGCGTCACCCAGACGCTGCATCTCGCCAATGGGAAGACGCTGAATGAAAAGCTTGGCCAGCCCGCGAACCAGTTGCAGCGCTGGCTGGAGCAGGGGCTCTCGCCCGCCGACCTGGTTCGACAGGTCTACCTGACCGCACTCAGTCGGCCCCCGACCGCCGAGGAGCAGGCACGGCTGGTTCCCGCGCTGGCCGAGATTATCGCGGCCAATCCCGACGATGCCGCCGCCCGTCAGAAACAGCTCCGCGAGGCGCTGGAAGATCTGCTCTGGGCGGTGCTGACCTGCCGCGAGTTCCTGTTCATTCACTAAATCCGCCTTGTGCCCCGTCGCCGGGTGGAGCCTGCCGCATCCATCCCGGGCCGTCGGGTGGCCGTTGTTCGCAGGTGTGTCATGCGCTCATACCGAAAACTCGTGGCGTCTCTTGTCGGGTCACTGGCGGTCGCCTGCCTGACCGTGGGAGAGCCCTCGGGCGTCCTGAAATGCTCGTCGAGCGTTCTGTGGGCCGCGCCGCCGGCCCGGGCGGGGGTCGCGGCGGTCGCGGTGAGTGCCGATGGGCAGTCGCTGGCGGTGGCTCGAGGCCGGGAGTTGCTGCTGCTCGATGCGGCCACGGGGGGGGTACGGGCCGCGCTGCCCGCCGGGACGCACCGCTGGAACGCCGTCGCCTGCCTCGCGGATGGACGCGTCGTCGCCGCAGGGGGAACGCCAGGGCAGGGGGGCGAGTGGCTGGTGTGGAATCCTTCCCAGCCGGGCGAACCGCGGCGGTTTTCAGGGCATGCTGACTCGATCCACGCCCTCGATGTGCATCGTCGCGAGCCGTGGCTGCTGACCGCCAGCTACGATCGCGAACTGCGGTTGTGGAACCTGGAAACGGGGGCCGGGGTGGCGGTGTTGAAGCATCACACCGGGCCGGTGCAGGCGGCGCGGTTTGGTCCTGCCGAGGGGCTGGTGGTCTCGGGGGCCGCCGATCAGACGGTCAAGCTGTGGCAGGTCCCGGCGGGCGAACGCCTGGCGACACTCT
>CAIUHT010000211.1 GCA_903898975.1 uncultured Planctomycetaceae bacterium | reverse complement strand
TCTCTGCCCGGCGCTCTCTGGTTGGCGCTCTCTGGTTGGCGCTCTCTGGTTGGCGCTCTCTGGTTGGCGCACTCTGTTTGGCGCACTCTGGTTGGCGCACTCTGGTTGGCGCTCTCTGCCTGGCTTTCAAGTTTGCGACTGCGCAGGTGGGCAGATCGTGGTTGGCGCCTGCCTGATAGCCCGCTGTGATTCGGGACGTCCTGGATGCGCCGAGAGGGCTGAAAAGTGTGGCCGATGCAACGCACCAGTCCGTTCGCTGTTGGCAACGCCTCGTCGCCCCCCCTGCGCGGTGCTGCACAACCGGCGTTCGGTCCTGTGGAATACACACCCCGCGTCTTGGGTACTGACGTCCGCCCCATCCGACGCCCCCAGCTTCCCAATCCTCCAGCCGCACCAGGCCGTTCCGCCTCAATCGACAGCTCCCTTCCCGCAACGCGACAGCCATCGCCTCGCACCGACCGACGCCCCCGCACCCCACAGGCCCCCCCTGAACCCCTCGCACGCAACCCCATATTGACACCCTTTCCCGACACCAATTAAACTTCCGTACAGTGTGGCGACTGGGGAGACAGCAGGCGCAGCATCCGGCTGCTCACGGCGGTCGTCGTGGGTTTTCACCCCTTCAGGACCCCTCATGGACGTCGGCCCCGAACCGCCTGGATCTCCGCGGTTTTCCCACCTGCCCGCTGTCGGTCTGGCCCCCCTCCTCCGGGCTCCCACCTGGCTCATCTCGGGCGGACTGCATCTGCTGCTGGTCCTTGCCTCGGCCACCTGGCTCACTCCGCCCCCTCTCCGTGGGACCGCCGTCGACGGCGATCGCGTCGTTGGACTGGTCTCACTCCCCCGCGCTGGCGATGCCTCACAACCAGCCGGTCTCGATGTCGACTCTCCCGCCGACGATTCCACTCCGGTGAGCGCGGACCCGACCGACAGTGACTCGCGGCCAACTGAGCTCCCCCCGCAGCAGTCCCCGCTGCTCGACAGTCCGCCCGTCAACGTCGACCTCCCCGACCAGGTCACGGACCGCCTCGGTCCTGGCCCCAAGCGCCCCAAACAGCGGGCAGCTCCGGTCTCCTCCGCAGCTGAGTTGGCTCGCCCATCCACCCGTCAGCCGGGAGCGGGCTCTCCGCAGGGAGGAGGCGGAGTGGGCGAGGTTCAGTTCTTCGGTCAGGGGTTGCCCGGCACACGCTTCGTGTACCTGCTCGATGCCTCGGCGAGCATGCAGGAACATGGCGCGATCCGGGTGGCGAAGGCCGAGTTGCAGGCCTCGCTCGCACCGATGGCCGAGTCGCAGCAGTTCCAGATCATCTTCTACAACGAGCAACTCTTCCCCATGACCAGTCGGTCCGAGCGGAACTCGCTGTTTGCGGCGACCGAGACCAATCGCAACCTGGCCACGCAGCACATCCGGGCCATTCAACCTTCTGGTGCAACAGACCACAAAACCGCGCTGCTGGAGGCGCTCCGCCTCAAACCCGATGTGCTGTTCTTTCTGACCGATGCGGGCGAGCCCTGGCTGGACGCCCGCGATCTCCAGGAAGTCCGGCGCCGCAACGGAGGTGGCACACGGATCTGCGTCGTGGAGTTTGGCAATGGCCCCGCCCTCTCGTCCCAAGAGGCTTCCTGGACACGCCGGCTCGCCCGCGAGAACAACGGAACGTATGAGTACCAGAACATCCGCAACTTCCGCACCGCCTACTGACCGGCGGACTGCCTGCGTCGGACGACTCGGCTCTTGCGCGAGCAGCGGTCTGCTGCTGGTTGCGTGGCTGGCGATCGCCCCCGCCGCGGCTGCGGAAGACCGTATCACCCTCCGCAAACCGGGAGCCGAGGGTCGGGTTGTAGTCACTGGCCAGATCGTCGAGTACTCGAGTGCCGGGTTGCGACTGAAACCTTCTTCGGGCGGTCCCGAGCTGATTTTCCCCGCGGACGAAGTGCGGGAACTCGAGATTCCCCGAAAGGAACCGCACGAGCGGGCGCTGGTCCGGTTTCGAGAGGGAGAGTTCGCCGAGGCCGAACGTGAATTCGAGCAGGCCCTCGCGGTGGAAGACCGGGCCTGGATGCGGCGGGAGTTGCTGGCCGAACTGGTGCGGTGCGGGGTGGCCCGACGGAACTGGGCAGGCGCGGGAACCCGATTCCTGGCGCTGCACAAGAGCGACCCGGGAACCCACCATGCGCGGGTCATTCCACTGGCTTGGCGGGAGATTGAGCTGACGGCCGGGGGCCGCTCGACAGCCCGGCAATGGTTGCGAGGCGAAGGGGAGATCGCCCGCCTGATGGGCGCAAGTTGGCTGCTGTTCGATCCGGAAGAGGGGCGCGAAGCGGCGGACGCACTGCGGCGACTGACCCAGTCGGCTGGGGGGCGCTGGGCCGAACTGGCCCACTGGCAACTGCGGCGGAGTGATGCGCTGCGAGGTCGGGCCGTGCCCGGCGAACTGGCACTGTGGGAGAAGGCGGCCGGTCAACTGCCCGCCGACCTGCAAGCCGGCCCAGCGTACCTGCTGGGCGCGGCGTGGCGAAACCTGGAAGAACACTCACTGGCTGCCGCATGGTGGACCCGACTGACCGTGCTGGGCCGGTTTGACTGGCAGCTGGCGGCGGGGGCGACGCGCGAGGCGGGAGACGCCCTGGCGCGGATCGGCCAGCGCGGAGACGCCGAACTGCTCTGGCGCGAAGTGGCGACAGAGTTTGCGGGGACCGACGGGGCGGCGGAGGCAGCCCGGCGACTGAGGGGAGCCTCGGACAAGCCAGCGGGCTCCGCACGACCGAATTCGTCCGACCTGAATGGAATCACACCGTGACAGACGCGGGAGAGAACGTGAACAAGCAGAACCGGGAACAACGCGGGCGGAGCCCATGGGTGTGGCTCATTCTCGGAGGAGTTGGGGGGCTGCCCACGTCGGCCTGGGGGGCCGAAACGGCGGCGGCTCCGCGGGGTCTCGACGTCTGGGGCTTGCTGGAAGCGGGGGGTGCGATTGGCTGGATCATTGTCGCCAGCAGTGTCTGGATGGTCGCGCTCTTGCTGCAGCAACTGCTGATCTTAAGGCGAGGGGCGGTAATGCCCTCGGGGCTGGCCCAGGAGGTACACGCCCGCCTCGGGGCCGGACAGGTCTCAGAGGCGCTGGACGCCTGCCAGGCGCGCCCCAGTTTTCTGGGCTATGTGCTGGCCTCGGGACTGCGGGAACTGGACCGGGGATACGGCGCGGTGGAGAAGGCGCTGGAAGATGCCGCCCAGCAGCAGGCAGCGCGGCTGTTTCGAGGCCTCGAGTACTTTACGGTGATTGGCACCATCGCCCCGATGCTGGGGCTGCTGGGAACCGTCTGGGGGATGATCCTCGCCTTCATGGAATTCGAGCAGAAGGCGAATCCGCAGGTGTCGGAACTCGCTCCGGGAATCTACAAGGCGCTGGTCACCACGCTGCAGGGGCTGGTGGTCGCCATCCCCGCGCTCACGCTGTATGCCGTGTTCCGCAACCGGGTCGATGAACTGGTCTCGCAGGCCTCGCTGCTGGCCGAGCATGTCTTCGCGGGACACCGCCGGAATGTCGCCGCCAAGCAGGCGGCGAAGGCCGCGGCCAGTCCCTCCGCATCCCGGGCCCGCCCAACCCAGACCGCGGGGGACGCATGAAGATCCCGACGCGGGCCATGGGCCCCGGGCTGAAATTCAACCTGACTCCAATGATCGATGTGGTCTTCAACCTGATCATCTTCTTCCTGGTGGCGAGCCACTTTGCCCGCAGCGAAGCGCTGGAGCAGGTCGATCTGCCTGCGGCGGCCGGCGCCCGGAACGAACCCGATCCCGCCCTCGTCCGAGTGGCGATCACTGTCGATCGCGCCGGGTCGCTGCTGGTGGGGGGACAGAACGTCGGTCTGCCCGAACTGAAGCGGGAACTGGCGGCGTCGGCCGCCCAAGCCCGTCCGGCCGACGTCGAAGTGCGGTTGCGGGTTGACCGCGGTCTCCCGTGGTCGCAACTGGAACCGGTGCTCTCGGAGTGCGCTGCTGCGGGATTGACGCGCGTCCGATTTGCGGCGATCCCCGAGACGGAGTGACCCATGCGAATCCCGAGTCGGTTCCAGCGGTCTGACATCAGTGAGAACATGCTCACCCCGATGATCGACGTGGTCTTCAACCTGCTGATCTTCTTTGTGGTGGCCTCGGCCCTCAATGTGCAGGAACTGGTGCTGAAGGCCGATCTGGCCGAGACCGGCAGCGTCCCCGGGGCCCGAGACGTGGCTGTCGCGGAACCTGCCCTCCCGGTCGATGAGGTTCGGATCGCTCTCGCCGAGGGAAGCGACGGGAAAACCACCATGACGCTCAATGGAACCACCTACACAGCCTTCGCGGAACTGCGGGAAGTGCTGCGGGAACTGGCCACCATCGCGCCGGAAAGTCCGGTGACCCTGCGGATCGCTCCCTCTGTCACGGCGGGCGAACTGCTCCGCGTTTACGACACCTGCCGGGAAGCGGGCTTTGTCTCCGTTCAGTTCGCCACCGGGACCGGTGCCGGTGAGGAGACCTCATGAACGGGGGCACCACGCGCACACGAGTTGCGGCGGCGCTGGGGATGCTGGCGCTGGCACTCTTGGGCTGGGGGGCGTTGGCCCAGGCCGCTGGGCTCGACGAAGGGACCCGCACGCACCTGGCCGGCCTGCGAAGTCGCGGGCTCTACCGGCTGGCCGCCGACTACTGCCAGCATCGACTGGCAACGCGGGGAGTGCCCGCCGAAGAGCGGACTGATCTCGTGCTGGAACTGGCCCGCCTGAGGCTGGAGCAGGCCCACGGGCTTCCCCGAACACAACGGGAGGACGTGTGGCGGATCTCGGCGGAGGAACTGGACGAGGCCTTGCAGCACACGCCCCCCCTGCCCCGCCGGG
>CAIUHT010000210.1 GCA_903898975.1 uncultured Planctomycetaceae bacterium | reverse complement strand
TCTCCCACAGCGGGACCGTGAGGGAGGAATCGCGCGGCGCCGGGGTTCCGGCCTGGGCGGCGGTGCGGTATGGCAACGCGGGTGTCCCCGGTGCCGCGTTCAGTCGCCCAGCCAGCAGGAAGATTCCGTGGACGGCAGGAACTTTGGGCAGCCGACCGACTGGCTGTTGGCCACCACAACAGCCGCAGCGGAACTCCCTGTTGTGTCTCGCGCCTGTCCGCTTAGAACGAGGTGCTGATCTGGGCTCGCAGCAGCCAGCCGGTGGCCCCTGCCACGTAGTTGGTCCGGTTCTGATCGGCGGGCGACCGCAGGATGTAGGCGAGGTCGGTTGTGACCCGCAGGCTGTCTCGCCCGGCGATGGGGAACCAGTTCCAGCCCCCTGCGTACTCTCCTCCCGTCCCGTAGTCCCCCGCCACAACCGAGCCCCGTCCATACAGCTCGAATTCCCGGGGCAGCACAAAGACACCCCCTTGCAGGTACCCCCCCACGGCGTGAGTCGAAGAGAGGGGCAGTGGACCGGTGCCACGCAGGTTTCCCAGCGTCTGCAGGTAGAGTTCCCCCAGCAGGCTCAAGCCCCGGTACTTGTACCCGACGTCAAACGCCGACAGCAGCACGGTGTAGTCGGTGAGGGTCACCCCCGGGGCCAGTGCTCCGGGGTCGGTAACGACCGTGCCATCCGAGAGGCGCAGCAGCGAGTTTTCCGGGGTCCCAGAACTGCTTTGCGAGCCGCGGTCAGCGGCAAAGGTCTGGCTGGTCCCCAGCCGGATCGCAGGCTGGTCGTGCCACTGCAGATCGGAAGCGTCTTTCCCAAACGCCCCCCAGGGCTCCCACCAGACCGAACCTGAATAACAGGGCGAGAGGTTGAGTTCGCGGGCGGCGATGTTCGAGGTATTGAACCCATTCGACACCATCACGTGGTAATGCACCTGCTCGAACCCGGTGCCGGTGAACCACACCCCCTGGCTCAGGCTGGGGCGGAAGAAGGTGGTCGCCAGCGAACGGTCGGGCCCCTGCACCTGGAACGCCGAGGTGAGCCACTCGCGCGAGCCGGGCACCTTGTTCTGCCCCACATGCACCACCAGCGCCTCGCTGAACTCGTACGACAGGATGTACGCGCGAAACCCGATCGGGTCGCTGCTGACGGTGTTGTAATCGAGCGTCAGCTGATACCCGAGGGACGGAACAAGGGCCCCGCCCGCGAAGCTCAGGCGGCCTCGGGGAATCTGGAAGTTGCTGGCACTGTCGATGGGATTGCTGATCCCGGCACTGTTGACCCAGCTCTCCTCCTCGGCGAGGAAGCCCGAGTACCGGAACATCGCCTGGTTCGTGATCTTCAGCGAGAACGGGGAATCGTTCCCCGGCGCGGGGACAATCACAAATCCGTGGTCGTAGCCCGTGTGCCAACCCTCGGAAGAGAAGAGCGAGCGATCCGCTCCATCGGGCCACCAGCCAGCACTGGCCGGGAGCGAGGGTGCCCCCGCCGCGGGCCACACGCGCTCTCCCTCCCCGGGGTCAGGAGGCAACTGGGGCGCGGCAGATTCGGGAAGAGCGGTTTGAGTGACAGCCGCGTGGGACAGCCCCGACCGTGGCTGCAGTTCCTCAAGCTCTCGGGCCAGTCGCTGGTTTTCGGCAGTCACCCGATCCAACTGCGCCTCGAGAGCCGACAGACGGCGGGCGGTCTCGGCGGCGTGGCTCGGCACGTCTGCGCGCGTCGCCGCTGGGGGGCTCTCGCTCTCGCGCGGGTCGTCTGCCCACCCAACCTGGACCCCAACGCCGGCCAGCCACCACGCCAGGCACAGGGCCCCGCAGGCGAAGGTCCGCCGCAATCGATGGAGGTAGGTTGGGGGCATCATGTCGGCCTGCCGCGGTGCTCCCCAGGGCCCGGGATCACACGGCGCAGCGATCCGCGCGATCGGGAAGTCTCTGACTTATCGGCAAACTGTGCCGGACAGTTCAGGGATTCCGAATTGGCAGACTGCATAAAATCGGCCGACTGCACAAACCAGGCAGTCTGTGCAAACCAGGCAAGCTGTGCAGCGGCCGTGCCCCGTGCCAGCGGCTGCCAACCCGTTGCCCCGAGAGTCGCGCCGCTGGGTGGGCGAGGGCTTGTCCGGCACGGGCGCGACGAAACGGGACAAGAGTCGCGGAAGTCGCGTCGGACGAGGCTACCCAGCGGTCGGACTAGGCCAGGATCCCCTGCAGCACCCGCCCCCCCACGTCGGTCAGGCTCTCGGCCCGTCCCTGGTGGAAGTAGGTCAGCAGTTCATGGTCGAAACCGAGCAGGTGCAGAATCGTGGCATGCAGATCGTGCAGGTGCGCCCGGTCTTCCACCGCTTCGAATCCCAGTTCATCGGTCGCCCCGTATCGCAACCCGCCCCGCACGCCTCCCCCCGCGAACCACATGCTGAAGCCGTAGGGGTTGTGATTCCGCCCCGGCTCCCCCTGCCCCTCGCTGAACGGCATCCGCCCGAACTCCCCGCCCCAGATCACGAGCGTGCTTTCGAGCAGGCCGCGCTGCTCGAGGTCGGCCAGCAGCGCGGCGATCGGCTGATCGACCTCGCCCGCATGCTGCCCGTGGTTGGTCTCGATGCTCTTGTGCGCATCCCACGTCTCTTCGAGATGCCCGCCCCCCGAGTACAACTGCACAAACCGCACTCCCCGCTCCACCAGCCTGCGGGCGACCAGGCAGTTCCGCCCAAACTCGTCGGTCGGAGCCTGCCCCACGCCGTACGCCTGCTGCGTCGCCTCGGTCTCCTGCGCCAGGTCGACCGCCTCGGGAGCCTCGGCCTGCATTCGAAACGCCAGTTCGTAGCTGTTGATCCGCGCCGCCAGCTCGTCCCCTCCCGGACGCTGGTCGAGGTGCCGATGATTCAACTCGGCCAGCAGGTCCAGCTGCCGACGCTGCGCCACGCGGTCGAGATGCTCGGGCCCCTTGAGGTCAAGCACCGGGTCTCCCACCGGCCGAAACAGCGTCCCCTGGTAGGCTCCCGACATGAACCCGCTCGACCAGTTGGGCTGCCCACTGATCGGTCCCCCGCGCTTGTCGAGGATGACCACATACC
>CAIUHT010000209.1 GCA_903898975.1 uncultured Planctomycetaceae bacterium | reverse complement strand
GCTGGCTCGCGCCAAGATTCACAGCGAGCGACATCTTCACAGTGCCTGGGAATGCACCGGGGCGCGACTTGGACGCGTTGGTACTTGCTCTTGGGACTGACCGTCGGCCTCTCGGTGAGTCGCGCCGCGGTGGCTGCCCGGAACTCGTGTGAAAAGAGCCGAAGGGTTGTCGCCACTATGCGGCGGCCGGAGTCGCAGCGCGGCCTCGGGGCAAACGCCCGTCACCAAGCCATGCTGTCGTTGAAAATCGAGGGCTGGCTGGGGCCGGGAGTCGAACTCAGTTCCAGCGCCAGTTGCCCCCCCCGCCCTTGATGGCGGGGTGCAGCGTCATGAACTCTTCGACGCATTGCTCCCAGAGCGAATACGGGTCAGCCTCGAAGACGTGCTCACTGGTGGCGGGCAGCAGCATCCAGTCGCCGCGTTTGAGTTCCCGGTCGAGTTGACCGGGCCCCCAGCCCGAGCAGCCGTTGAAGACCCGGTAGGGGCCCTTGCTCTTCTTATGCGAAGAGAGCCACGAGAGAAAATCTTCGAAGGCATCTTGCCCGCCCCCCAGGTACACCTTGGGGAGCACCGTTGTGCAGCCTTTTCGGAGGCGGACAATCTGGTGCACGACGAAGAGGGCCTGGGGCTCGACGGGCCCCCCCTCGAACAACAGGTCGTGAATCGGGGGAACATCATCCCGCTCTTCACCCAGCGCGCCCGAGACCCGGGCCTGGCCGGGCCGGTTCAAGACCAGGCCCATCGCTCCCTGCGCGTCGTGCTCAACCATCAGCACCACGCTGCGAAAGAAGTTCGGGTCCCGCAACTGGCGTCCCGCCAGCAGCAGTTGTCCTTTCAATGAACCGGCCATCGGCCTCCCTTTGTCTCCCGACTCGCCCCCTCTAGGCGGGCTTCGCCTGCGAGAGCGACTGCGCCGCCAAGGTGCTGGCCCGCTGACCAGCCTTGGGAGCGAACCGATCGGCGAACCACAGCACCAGCGGGCTGGCGATGTAGATGGTGCTGTAAGTTCCCGCGATCGTGCCAATCAGCATCGCGAACGCGAATCCGTGGATCCCTTCCCCACCCAGCACATACAGGATGAGCACGGTGATGAACACCGTCAGGGCGGTCAGAATCGTTCGGCTCAAGGTCTGGTTGACCGTGTCGTTGATCATCTCGCGAGTGATGTCCGGGTTCTTCCCCCGCACTTCCCGCAAGCGGTCGAAAATCACGATCGTGTCGTTCAGCGAGTAGCCCACGATCGTCAGGAACGCGGCGATCATCGGCATGTTGATCTTGAAGTCGTTGAACAGGAACAGCCCACCGATGGGGGTCTTCGACAGGTAGCTGGCAATCGCGATCATCGCCAGGGTCACCAGCACGTCGTGCGCCAGGGCGACGACGGCGGCCAGCCCGAAGATCAGGTTTTCAAACCGGAACCAGACGTACGCCACAATCGCCAGCAGGCTGGCCAGGATGGCGATTAACGCCGAGTACCGTGCCTCGCGGGCGACCGAACTTTCAAAGCTGGTCACCTCGTCGAAGACCGGGGCAACTGACATTTCCTGCGACAGGGCTCCCAGCACCTGCTGGAGATCGGCCCGGTTCAGCCCGGCCGCCGCCTTCAGGTCGAGGGCGGAGTAGGTCTTCGACTTCGAACCACTCGTCTGCAGCCCACTCCCAGCGGTCCCTTCCACTTCCAGCAGTCCTTCAGGCCGAGGGTACTTCAGGCCACCGGCGTCGCCCGTGGCGGGAATCGCTCCCAGCTTGCGGTTCAACAGGGCG
>CAIUHT010000208.1 GCA_903898975.1 uncultured Planctomycetaceae bacterium | reverse complement strand
TTTGGACTCGGGCCAGGAGTGGGAACGCAGAACATCAACGCAACGGGCGCACGCCGGCAGCGAACAGGAGCAGCGCGACCGTAGCCGCTGGCGATCGGTCCGGTCAACCGCGGCGATCGCGGCGGTCCCGGGGAGCGCTCGCCGCAACCGGTCACAACTCGCCCGACACACCCCCAACTGGTACTCTCATCGTGCACGGGGGGCTTCTTCAGAACTTCATTCGACCTTCACGCGGTCTTCACCCCAGCGAGCACTCCCCGATGACCGAATCACGCGGCTGCCACGGGCCCCGGGTGGGCGATTCCAGCCGGTTCAGCGCTCGGCTGACAGGTCGACTCTGCGGCCCGCTGCCCGCTTCACACCTGGCCTGGCTGCCGGTTGCGGCCTGGAGCTGGTTGTTGGGAGTACTGGGCCCCGCGGTGTCGGCGTTGGGGCAAAGCGCGGGAGAGCCAGGGGCGCGGTTGTTCGGCCCGCCTGGCGTCGTCCGGCTGGAACTCACCCTGACGGCCGAGGAGTTTCGCGGGCTGACACCCACCGGGGGGTTTGGCGGGTTCGGTCCTCCCGGGGCTGCGTTGCCCGAGAGTGACGAGGCGAAGCGGAATACCTTCGGCGTCGAGTTTCCCTGGCGGCAGGGGGAGGTCGCGTTCGCCGGCGAGACGCTCAGCGACGTGGGACTGCGGTTCAAGGGGAACTTCACCTATATGGCGTCGGCCCAGGCTCTCAAGAAGCCCCTGAAGCTCGACTTCAACCGGAACGTGAAGGGGCAGAAGCTGGATGGGCTGACGCGGGTGAATCTGCACACCGGCGTCAGCGACCCCAGCCGGCTGCGGGAGGCTCTCTCTTACGCCCTGTTCCGCGACCTGGGTGTCCCCGTCCCGCGCACGGCGTTCGCCGAGGTGTACCTCACAGTCCCCGACCAGTACGACCACGAACTGGTCGGCGTCTACACGCTGGTGGAAGAGGTGAACAAGACGTTTCTCGCCCGGGAGTTTGGCGAGGGGGCCGGCATGCTGCTGAAGCCCGAGGGACTGACCGGGGGGCCGGGCTATCGCGGGACGAAGTGGAAGGCGTACGAGGGGCTGTATCATCCCGATTCGAAGCCGGGGGAGAACGAGCGCGCGCGGCTGATCGAGTTCACCCGCCTGATCGACCGGGGGAGTGACGCGGAGTTCGCCGAGCGGATTGGGGAGTACCTCGACGTCCCGGCGTTTCTGCGGTTCATCGCGGCGAACGCGTTGTTGTCGAATCTCGACAGCTACCTGGGGTTCGGGCACAACTACTACCTCTACCTGGTCCCCGGGCGGGAGCAGTTCGTCTTCATCCCCTGGGACCTCGACCTGTCACTGGCGGCGTGGCCCGCGGTGGGAACCCCCGAGCAGTTGGTGGAACTCAGCATTCAGCATCCGCACGCGGGGAAGAACGCCCTGATCGACCGACTGCTGGCCATCGACGAGCAGCGGGAGGCGTACCTGAAGATCGTGCGGGAGATGCTGGAGACACAGTTCACCGAAGAACGATTCCTCGCCCGGCTCGA
>CAIUHT010000207.1 GCA_903898975.1 uncultured Planctomycetaceae bacterium | reverse complement strand
CGGAGTGACCTGGCGGAGTGACCTGGCGGAGTGACCTGGCGGAGTGACCTGGCGGTGTGACTTGGCGGTGTGACTTGGCGGTGTGACTTGGCGGTGTGACTTGGCGGTGTGACTTGGCGGAGTGGCTTGGCGGAGTGACTTGGCGGAGTGACTTGGCGGTGTGACTTGGCGGTGTGGTCTCCGGCGATGGGGGATGGTTCGTCAAAGCCAGGCTTGGTCTCCCGCGACAGCGTCTTGATTGTCAGCGTGGGTCGCGCGGGATGGCGGACGTGGTCGGTCGCCTGGGGTACGACAAGTCTCCAACTCGTCGGTCAGTCCCATCCCTCTCACTCCCCTTTCAGCCCTGGGACAGGTTCATCCCCCTGGACCACTCGACAGCTTCGAAAACCTTTCAGACTCGCACAGTGTTCTCACTCCACCCCTTCTGAGGATTGTTCACTGCCTGGCAAGACGCTCACTGGCTGGGCAGAAACCTTTCCAGTACGGTCGACAGTCGTTGTTGGTTTTTCTAGCCTCATAATCTCGCAGACTGCGGTGAGGAGTGTTTTTTTCCAGGTCGGGAGTTGGGTCCCGTGGGGTGGTTTGCCAGGCGCAGGAAGCTGACATGAAGCGATTCGCAGCAGGCTCGTGCGTGGACTCGAGTGGGCTCGTCGTCTGGGCTGGGCAATCTCCGCAATCAGAACCTCGGTGTCTGTGCGAAGGGGTTCCCCTGGGACGGAGAGCAACTGCCCAGGGTTTGAGTCGGGGACTTCTCGCCCGGCGAACTCTCGGTCTCTCGGTGCGTCCCCAACTCGTGCCGCTCTGTCCGCTGCTGATCTGGCTGGCGGGCCTGCTGGTGGTCGGGGCGAGTCTCCCTGTGGCGGTGGCGCAAGAATCGCCCTCTACTCCGCTGACGGCCGGGGCCGGCGAGACCATCGCCGGTGCGCTCCCGCTCCCACCCACCGGACTCAAGGGGACCCTCTTCCTCTGCGGTGGGGGACCTCTGCCCGACGAGCTTCGCCAGGCGTTCGCCTCGTGCGTCGGTGCCAACGGGTCGCTCATCGTGGTGCCGACCGCTTCCGATGCGGACGACCCCGAAGTCCTCGCCGAGGGGGAACAGATCGCCGACAGCTGGCGGGCTCGCGACCTGGGCACGGTCTCGGTCCTGCACACCCGCTCGCGCGAAGTCGCCGACAGTGAAGCGTTCTGTGCTCCCCTGCGGACCGCCACCGGCGTCTGGTTCAGTGGCGGGCGACAGTCGCTCATCGCCGCCGCCTACAGTGGCACGCGGTTCGAGCGCGAACTGGTCGCGCTGCTTGAACGGGGAGGTGTAGTGGGCGGAACCTCGGCTGGAGCCGCGTGCATTTCGAACCCGATGATCGTCCGTGGCGATCTGCATCCGACCCCCGGGCTGGGCCTGCTGCCCGGCTGCCTGATCGATCAGCACTTCCTCGCGCGTGACCGATCCGAGCGGCTCTGGCGGGCCCTGGAAACCCTGCCGGGCAAGGTGGGGCTGGGGATCGATGAGGGGACCGCCCTGATCATTCGCGGCCGCGAGTTGAAATGCCTGGGCTTGTCGACCGTCACCATCTGCGTCGCGGGCCCGGGAGAAGAGCCGCGGTGCACGCGGGTGCTGGAGCCCGGGCAGACTTCAGACCTGCTGATGTTCCTGCGCGAAGCGCGGTCGAAGAGAGTCGCCCCCTTCCCCCCGCCCCAGGTCGCCCCCCCGGTGCTCAACTCGGGGAGCCTGGTGATTGTGGGCGGGGGCGGGATGCCGCAGGAGGTGGTCGAGCGGTTTCTGGAGTTGGCCGGGGGGAAAGAGGCACCCATCGTGGTGCTGCCCACGGCGAACCCCGATCCCGACCCGAACGAAGCCCGTTTTTTTCAGCGGGCTGGCGCGACAGATGTGACGCCCGTGGTGGCGCGCGGTCCCGACGAGTGGCGGAATCCCTCGGTCATCGAGAGTCTCAAGCGGGCTCGCGGGGTGTGGTTTGGCGGGGGCCGGCAGTGGCGGTTCGTCGATGCGTACGAAGGGACCGGGGCTGAAGAACTGTTTCATGACGTGTTGCGCCGGGGTGGGGTGATTGGGGGGAGCTCGGCAGGAGCGACGATCCTGGGGGAGTTCCTCGTACGAGGGAGCCCGCTGGGGAACACCGAGATGATGGCGCTGGGCTACCGCCGGGGCTTCGCCTTTTTGCCGGGGAGTGCGATTGACCAGCACTTCTCGCAACGCAAACGATTCGCCGACCTGGCCGCGGTGATTGGCAAGCACCCGCAGTTGCTGGGCCTGGGAATCGACGAGGCGACGGCGGTGGTGGTGCAGGGGCAGACTGCCGAGGTGTTGGGGAAGCATCGGGTGCACTTCTACACCGGCGAAGATGTGGCGAACCCGCGGATCGTGTGGACGGGGGGGCGATTCGACCTCAAGGATCGCAAGGTGCTGGACCCGGGAACAGAACCCCAGCCCGACCCGCCAGCCGCTGACCCAGCCGCCCCTGACCCAGCAGCCAGTGATAAGTCGCCAGGCGAAAAGCCAGCGACCTGAAAGCGGGCGAGCGATGCTGCGACCGGGCTGAGGTCACCCGTCAGGCGCGACCTGGTTCGATCGAGGAAAGCCCGCTGCGGTGGCTGGGCAAACGCAGGTTGGCGCGGTGAGGACTTCAGCCACGCAGAGAGGGGGGCTGGGGGCTTGGCGAGGGGATCGCTTGCGAACGCTGACCGAGGGAATGGGTGGGGCGGAACTGGGTGGCTGGCGGTGTCGTTGGGGGGGCGAAGTGGGCTTCAATGCGGCACCTTGACCCTGTGCGGGGCGGGGCTGTAGCATCGCTGGATGACCACAGACAATGCGGAATACACCCCTGCCGCGACGTTGCTGCGGCGGGAACAGAGCCGGCTGCTGGTGATTGACGTGCAGGACCGGCTGGTCCCCGCGGTCTGGCAGGGAGACGGGGTGGTGGCGAACTGCACCCGACTGGTGCAGGGGGCGCAGATCCTGGGAGTGCCGGTCTCGGTCACCGAGCAATACCCCAGGGGGCTGGGGCCCACCGTCCCGTCCCTGGCGATGCTGGTTCCCCAGCGGGTGGAAAAGCTGCGGTTCAGTGCCGCCGAGGTGCTGGGCTGGGGTCCGGCGGCGGAAGATTCATCCGGCCGGTTCCGGATTGTGGTCGCCGGGTTTGAGACACACGTCTGCGTGCTGCAGACCGTGCTCGATCTGCTGGCGTTGGGCTACGAGGTGCATGTCCCGCACGATGCGGTGGCCAGTCGCAGCCAGGGGAACCATGAGCGGGCCCTTGACCGCCTGACCGCGAGCGGGGCGGTGATCAGCAGCGCCGAGTCGGTGCTGTTCGAGTGGTGCGGGGTGGCGGGGACGCCCGAGTTCCGGCAAATCAGCCAGTTGGTCAAGTAGCGGTCGACTCCGTCCCGGCGTAGGGGGTGGGGTGACCTGTTCGTCGTTCTTTTCAGCAGATTGTGTGGTCATGGCGCAGGTCAGCTTTGGTGTGTTGAACCCCCCCCGGCGGATCCTCATGGGCCCCGGCCCCAGCGACACTCATCCACGGGTGCTGTCGGCGCTCGCGGCCCCGACCGTGGGTCACCTCGACCCCTACTTCCTGCAGGTGATGAACGAAACGCAGCAGATGCTGCGGCAGGTCTTCCGCACGCAGAACGAACTGACGCTCGCCGTTTCGGGGACAGGCAGTGCCGGGATGGAGACCTGCGTGGTCAACCTGGTCGAACCCGGCGACCGGATGGTGGTGGGGGTCAACGGGGTGTTCGGGGGGCGGATGGTGGATGTGGCCCGGCGGGCGGGAGCCGAGGTGACGGTCATCGAGCGACCGTTTGGCGAGGTGTTCACGGTGGAAGAGGTGGCCGAGGCGGTGCGGAAGGCCCGCCCGAAGCTGGTGGGCCTGGTGAACGCCGAGACCAGCACCGGGGCGTGGCAGCCACTGCAGGAGATTGCCCGGGTGGTGCACGACGCCGGAGCGCTGCTGGTCGCCGACACGGTGACCTCGCTGGGCGGGATGCCCATGGAAACCGACGGGTGGGACCTCGACGCGGTCTACAGCGGCACGCAGAAGTGCCTGAGCTGTCCCCCGGGACTGGCCCCGGTGACGTTTGGCCCGCGGGCGATCGCGGCGATCGAGGCCCGCAAGACCAAGGTGGCGAGCTGGTATCTCGACATGACGATGGTGCGAAACTACTGGGGGCAGGACCGGGCCTACCACCACACCGCGCCCATCAACATGAACTACGCGCTGCGCGAGGCCCTGGTGCTGGCGCTGGAGGAGGGGTTGGAGAACCGCTGGGCCCGGCACAAGCGGAATCACCTGGCCCTCAAGGCGGGGTTGCAGGCGCTGGGGCTGCAGTACGCGGTCGCCGAAGGAAACCAACTCCCCATGCTGAATGCCGTGCTGATTCCCGCGGGAGTCAACGACGTGGCGGTGCGTGGTCAGCTGCTGAATGAATACGGAATTGAGATTGGCGGGGGCCTGGGCCCGATGAAGGGGAAGACGTGGCGAATCGGACTGATGGGAGAGACCTGTCATCCGCGCAACGTGCTGACGCTGCTGGCCGCCATGGAGCGCTGCCTGACGGCCCAGGGGGTGAAGGTCGCACCCTGCGCGGGAGTCGCCGCCGCGAATGCCAGTTACGCAGCGGCGTGAGGCGCACGTCGAGAGGCGTGACGCGGACGGACCTCTTCGAGCTGGACCAGCGCGACCGTGGCAGTCGTTCGGGCCACTCGATCTTCCCCAGCGACGAAAGCGCACACAGACCCGACGGGGGTTCCCGGCGGGTCCGTGGATTGGTGGCTGACAAGTCGCTCCCCCGGGGGACCGGGCGAGGTGTCCGAGGGCCCGAGGGAGGTTACTTCTTGGTGGCGGCGGGCGGGGCCTTGGGCGTTTCTTCCTCGCCACCCGAGAGTTGGACGGCGGGCTGATCGGGTCGGGGGGTGGGGCGGGCGAAGGTGACCAGCGGGGGGACGTGGTCGATGGGACGCTGGGCACCGTAGGTCGCCGAGTGATCGAGTTCCTGCCGGAGCGTGCCATCCTGCCAGGGGCCCATGCCGAAGACGAAGGTGTTGGTTTCGTCGGCGAACGAGTTCGAGACACCTCCTTCGCCCAGCAGTCGCTTGGTCTTGGCGTCGTAGGCGACCAGCCCCACCTTGGCCGCGGCCTTCTGGGCGTCCTTGCTGACGACCTTGACCTCGGGGAGGGTGAGCATGCCGGGTAGGGTGATTTCGGGGACACCCAGGAATGAGCTGGAGAGGTCGGTGCCAATGGCACCGGCGCGAACCTCCAGGATGACGTCGGCCTCTTCCGGTTTGGTGGCGATCCCGGCTCCGTGGCGGAGCAGGCGATGGCGGATGGAGGCGATGAGGTAGCCCTTGTCGACGCAGTCGAGATACTTCTCTTCGACGAAGACCTGCGACTCGGCGAGGGGGCCGAAATCGACCTTGTCGAGCGACTGATCGATCGAGTTGGCGATGAGCAACTGTTCGGTGGCGGTGCGGGCGGTGTTGGACTGCCGGGTGCTGTTGCACGCCGACAGGCCAATCGCCGCAGCGCCCAACAGCAGAGTCTGCAGGGGGTACCAGGCGCGCATGGGGGGCGGGACCTTCCGTAGAGGAGGGCGAGTGGGGCGGGAGGGACACGAGGGGACCGCGAAGATCTCGAGGCGAGACCTGGGTGGAGCAACCCGCTGCGGGGCGTCCACCCGAAGGGCGACACAGAACGCATCGCCCGGGAGGGAGCGGAGTGATACGCCAACCCGCCCCGAGGGGTCAAAAGCTTTTGGAAAAAAAGGAGGGAAGCTGCGGAAGTTTTTACAAGGATTTCCCGCGCTGACGCAGGCCTGTGGAGTAGGGAGTGGCGCCTGTGAACTGCTGCTGACCGCGGCAGGCTCTGGTGCCGGGATAGACGGAACGACCCGGGTGGTGTGCGGGAGCGGGGGGCAATTCTCGCTCAGGCGTCGCCCGTCAGTTTAGGTCCCACAAACCATTTCAGGCGGGCCGAACCGAGGGCCGCATGCGAGACTTCCAGCGAGGCGACGCAGCCTTTTGCGAAGACGAGTTGGCCGCCCCCTTGCAGCTCCCCGGCACAGATCGACATGTCAGGCTGATGCCCCACCAGCGCGATCCGCTCGACCCCTGCCTCCCAGGCGACTTCCATGACCGTCTGGCCCCGCAGGCCCGGTCCTACGCGCGGATCGATCCGAACATCGCGTTTGTGGAGGCCACACGCTTTCGCCAGCAGTGCCGAGGTCTGGACGGTGCGGAGGAGTGGGCTGCTGATGATGACCTCGGGCAGTTCGGTCGCCGAGGAGAGCCATTGGGTGAAGAGCCGAAACCGTCGGCGACCCCGGGGGGTGAGCGGGCGGTCTGCATCGGGCCCGGAAAACTCCTCGGGCTCCACAGCGATGGCGTGCCGAACCAGCCAGATTTCCATTCTCAATCTCCTGTTGTCAGCCCGGGTCCAAGCCCTGCGTCTCACGCCCCGCAATCATCAATTGGCGACTGCAACGCGTGAACGCTGGGCACACGACGGGAAGCAGGAAGCCAATGGCACCCCGCGCTGCAACCGGGGGGACCTGCCAGTTGGGCCACGCGTTGGCCGGG
>CAIUHT010000206.1 GCA_903898975.1 uncultured Planctomycetaceae bacterium | reverse complement strand
GCGATGTCTCGGAGGGACAGATCGAGTTGCTGGACGCGCGGGTTCAGCAGGTGGAAGTGGCCGAGCGCGTGGAGCGGGTCTGGTTCGCCGAGGCCCTTCCCGATGGCGCGAATCCCGAGGGGGTCTGGGAGTGGGACTTGCGGCTGCTGGCGCGGCCGGCGCACACCGACCCGGCGGCGGCGGGGCTGCACCGGCACCTGTTCCAGAATGTGCACAAGCCATTCGCGCTCAAAGCGGGCGAAAGCCTGTTCGCGATGGTTTACGTGGTCCCCGGACAGGTCCCCGAGACAATCATGCTCGAGTGGACTGACGGAGCGGGGTGGGATCACCGCGCTGTCTGGGGTGAGGACAAGATTGGGTGGGGCAAGCCGGGGACGGCATCCCGCCACATGATGGGGCCGATTCCCCCCGCCGGGGAGTGGACCCGCCTGGAAGTTCCCGCCGCGGCGGTCGATCTCGAGCAGAAGTCGCTGCGGGGGATGGCGTTCACGCTGTTTGGCGGGCAGTGCGTGTGGCACCGCGCCGGAGCGCTCCCAGCCAAGTTCCGCGAAGAGCGTGAGCTGGTGGTGAAGTCGACGCTGCCGCTGGGGCAGATCGGTTCAGACGAGTGGGGGGGGAGATTCCCCCTGGTGGGGACCGGGTTTTATCGGGTGGCTTTGAAGAACGAGCTGGGGCACGGCAGCCCCACGATGCAGGAGGGGCGCTACGTCGGGATTCCCGACGCGCCGCCGCAGATTGTGATTGACCGACCCGGCCAGGAGCTGCTGCTGTCGCACCCGGTGAAGGTCCCGGTGTCGGTCTCGGTGTATGACGACTTCGGGCTGGCGAAGGTGGTGCTGTCGCTGCAGAAGCCCGGGGAGGCCGGGTTTGAAAGCCGGGCGATCGTGCGGTCTTCGCAGCCCGCTCAGACCGATCAGTTTCTGCACTCGCTCGATCTGCCGGCGTGGGATCTCAAGCCGGGCGACGCGGTCCGCTTCCGGCTGGAAGTGCACGATCGGAAGGAGCAGAGCCGGTCGAGTCCCGAGTTTGTGATTCGCATTCAGGATTCGCCGCAGGCCGCCGACAGGCAGCTCGACGCATTCCAGAAGCAGCAGGAGACACTGCAGCAGAAGTTCGACAAGCTGGTGGAGGAGCAGGGCCGGGTCGAAGAGCAGCTGAAGACGCTGGAAGAGCGGAAGGAGCAGTTGACCGAGAAGCTGGAGCAGGCGCAGAAGGAGGCCGACAAGCAGGCGGCCGAGAAGGCAGCCGCGGCTGGCGAGAACGCTCCCAAGCCCGAGCCACAGCCGCTGCCGCTGGACCCGGCGACCACGCAGGAGCTGGCCGAAGTTCGGCAGGAACTGGCGCAGGCCGCCCAGCAGGAGGCCCAGAACGTGCAGGCCAGCGAGCAGATCTCGAAAGAGCTGCAGCAGTTGGCCGAGGCCGCCACGAAGCTCGATCTGCTGCCGCAGCCCATTGTGCAGGAACTGCAGGAGCTGCCCGGGCAGATGCAGGCCCAGGCGACCGAGCCCCTGAAGGCGCTGCAGTCTGAGTTGCAGCAGGGGGCCGACGCGAAGCAGGCTCCTCCCGACCTGCCAGGATTGGCCGAGGCGGCGGAGATGGCCCAGGAGAATCTCGAAAACCTGCAGCAGCAGTTGCAGGCGGTGGCCAAGGCGACCGACCAGGCCCGGCAGGATGCCCAGAAGGGGATCGATCAGCTGCGGGAAGCCCGGCTGACCCAGGAAGCGCGGAAGGCCAATCAGGACCTGAACCGGTTGCAGGAATTTATCAAGGACCTGCGTGCCGACCTGCAGCGGCTGGAGGAAACGGAAGGGGCCCTGCAACAGGCCGCCGACACCGTTCCCGAGATGCTGCTGCCCGATGTCGAGAAACGGCAGGGAGCGCTCGAGACGGAAGCCGATCCGAAGCTGGCACAGGCTCGCGAATTGCTGGCCAACCCGGGCCAGTTGCCCGAGCAGGCGGGCAAGCCCGACATGGGGGACCCCGCCGGTGACAATCCCGCCGGGGAGAATCCTGCCGGGGAGAATCCTCAGGGGAAGCCGCAGCCGGCTCCCTTTCAGCCCGCGCTGAAGGCACCCCCCGCGAAGCCGCAACCGACACCCGGCAAGCCGGCGCCTGCGGGCGACAAACCCGCGGGAGACAAGCCTGCTGGTGATAATCCCGCAGGCGATAACCCGGCGGGTGAGAACCCTCAGGGTGACAACCCCAGGGGCGATAATCCCCAGGGCGATAATCCCCAGGGCGATAATCCTGCCGGCGACAACCCACCGGGGAAAACCCCGCCGGGCAAGACTCCTCCTGGAAAAACGCCGCCCGGAAAAACTCCCCCGGGGAAAACTCCGCCCGGAAAAACTCCGCCCGCCAAGCCGCAGGACACACCGGCGGGGGCGCAGCAGCGGCAGGATCTCGCCGAGCGGCAGGATCTCAAGATGGCCGAGCTGCAGGCGGCCGAGCGGAGCCTGGCGGCTGACGCTCAGACGCTCGAGCGGATCATGAACGAACTGGCCGAGGCGGCGGGTCTGCCGGTCAACCCGCCTGGCGAAGAGGCGGCCAACAGCCCCATGGGGGAACCGGGCCCGGGCGAACCGGGTCAAGCTCCTGACGGAGCGGGCGAGATCCCCGCTGGTCAGCCCCAGGGGGCCGGTCAGCCTCCGCAGGGAACACCCCCGGGTCAACAGCCCGGCAAGCCTCCCGCAGGGGACATGCCTCCTGGTGGCCAGCCTGCGGGGGACTCTGCTCAGCCCCCGGCGGGACAACCCCCGGGACAGGCACCCGGTCAACAGCCCGGCAAGCCGACGGGACAGCAATCGGGGCAGGCAGGCGGCCAGCCCGAGGCCGAACCGGCGGGGAGTGAACCCAACGAGGGGACACCCACCGACGCGCCTCCCGCCGTCGACGCCCGCGAACTGGCCGAGCTGCTGAACTCGGAGGCGGTCCGGGAAGCCCGTGCGATGGCGGCCCGGCTGCAGCAGGCCCGGCAGGCGGCCGAGTTGACGCAGCCGGGGCAGACTCCCCAGCAGAGTCAGCCCGCGAACCCGTCCGCCGGTCCCAGTTCCACCACTGCCGCCCTGCCTCCCTCGGCGGCCCACCTCGATGTCGCCCTGCAGGGGCTCGACCTCGAGACCCGCACCATCCTGCTCAAGATGCAGCCCAAGCTGCGGGAAGAGCTGTTGCAGGGACTGCGGGAAGAGGGACCGCAGGGGTACCAGAAGTTCATCCGCAACTACTACCAGCGGCTGGCCCGGGTGAAGGGCGAGAAGGCTGCGAAGAAGTAGAAACAAACCGGCAGTTCGGGCCTTTCACTGGGGAGGCCCGCCCCGCGCCGACAGGCCTGACAGGTGCCGCCGATGCTTGAGTGGTTTCTGAACACGATCGGCTACAACGACCGCGAGGTGCTGGCGCATCTCGACCGGGTCACGCTGTCGTTTCAGCGTCCGGGGGTCTTCTGGCTGGGAATGGCCCTGCTGCCGCTGATTGGCTGGTGGGTCTGGACCCGGCAGGCCCGCAACCTGGGCCCAGTGTCAAAGGGGCTGCTGGCGGCCCTGACCGGGACGCGCCTGGCGATCGCCGGGCTGCTGGCCGCGACACTCGCCTCGCCAATCCTGAAGCTTGACCACCGGGTCGAGCGGCGGCCGTTGCTGGCGGTGCTGGTTGATCATTCGGCCAGCATGCGGCTGCCCGCCGGTCCGTTCGAGAACGACACGCAACTGGTGTCGCTGGCCCGGGGGGCGGGGCTGGGAACTCCCGAGGGAGAACTGTCGGCGACCGATCGCGAGCAGTTCGCGGGCTGGTCGCGGCTCGACCTGGCCCGCCAGACATTGCAGCACGCCGGTCGCACACTGTGGCCACAACTGGCCGAGAAGTACGAACTGCGGTTTTACGGCTTCGCCGACACGCTGCAGCCGTTTCCCGTCGACCCGGCGAATGCGGAATGGCCCGCGGTCGACGAAGCGGCGGCGGGCGCGGTGGGAACGCACCTGGGGACCGCGGTGGGGCAGGTGCTGGAAGAGGCGGGGGGGCGGCCGCTCGCGGGAGTGCTGGTGCTGTCGGATGGCCAGACCACCGGGGGGAGTTCGGTCGCCGAGACGGCCAAGGAGGCGGCGGCCGCGAAGGCCCCCGTGTTCGCCACACCGGTCGGGTCGCAGGTGCGATTGCGCGATGTGGCGGTGGTCGACAGCTTCACCTCGGGACAGGTGGCGGTGGGCGACAAGGCGATGGTGTCGGTCACGCTCGAGTCGACCGGGTTCGATGGCCGGGGGGTGGAGGTGCGATTGCTCGATGGGCAGACACTGCTGGCTTCCCGCCGGCTGGTGCTGGCCGGGGCCGAGCAGCAGACGGTCGAATTGTCGTTCGAGGCGAAGGAGCCCGGGCTGCGGACATTGACGGTCGAGATTCCCCCGCAGGCGGAAGAGCCCGCTCCGCTGCACGCCAACAACACCGACATCGTCTCGCTGCGGGTCAACGCCGAGAAGGTGAAGGTGCTGGTGATCGAAGGGGGCCCGCGCTGGGATTTCCGGTTCCTCAAGAACGCCATGCGCCGGGACAATGGCCTGGCGGGACGCGAGGCGGAACAGCCCGACGTGCTGCTCGACAGTGAACTTGCCCGCAAGGGGGCGACAGCGACCACCGAGGCGTACCCCGCGACGCTCGACGAACTCGCCGAATATCACACGATTGTGCTGGGAGACATTCCCCCCGAGCGACTCCCGTCGGGGTTTTTCGAACTGCTGCGGCAGGCGGTCTCGGAACGCGGAGTGGGGCTGATTGTGGCCGCCGGTCCGCGCGCGACTCCGCATGCCTACGGGAACGAACTGCGGGAGATGCTCCCCGTGCAGTTGCTGGGTGGGCAGTTGCT
>CAIUHT010000205.1 GCA_903898975.1 uncultured Planctomycetaceae bacterium | reverse complement strand
CGGATGATCCAGGTCTACTATGGCAGTGGACAGCCGTGGGATGACCACGGGGACATTCTGAATCACCGGGGTCACGCTCAGAAGAGCGACCAGGCGATCGCGGGGTTGCTGCTGGACCTGCAGTCGCGAGGTCTGCTGGAAGACACGCTGGTTGTGTGGGGGGGCGAGTTTGGGCGGACGCCGACCGCCGAAGGGTCGAAGGGGCGCGATCACAACAACCTGGGCTTCTCGATGTGGCTGGCCGGGGGTGGGGTGAAGGGGGGCTACGTGCATGGCTCGACCGACGACATTGGCTTCACGGCGGTGGACAAGAAGATTCACGTGCACGATCTGCACGCGACCCTGCTGCACCTGCTGGGAATCGACCACACGAAGCTGACCTACCGGTACAGCGGTCGCGACTTCCGCCTGACCGACGTGTCGGGGACCGTGGTGACCGACCTGTTGGCGTAAGCGACTGCTGCAGGAGTGCCCGCCGTTGGCGATGGCACTTCTGGGCCATGCCGGGCGCTGCGAGGGCTGGCCCTGCCAGTGCTGACAGGAGCGGATGCTGGCGGGTAGAGCGGGAGCGCAGGATGGAGGGGAGTTGCCTCCGTGACAGTGCGCGAACCGGGTTCAGCCGGGCGACCGGCCGGGTGAACGAGCGTGGCCTCGGGGAGGTTCGAGATGCTGCACCGTCGGGATGCCATGTTGCGGTTGGGGCGGCTGGGGCTGGGGTCGGTGACGCTGCCCGAGCTGTTGCGGCTGGAGTCGGACAGGCTGGCGCGGGCCTCGGGGGGAACCCCGGCGGGTGGCTTGGCGGGTGGCCTGGCTGGGGGGGCCGACGCCGGGGCCCCGCCACGAACGCGGGGCCGGGCCAAGTCGTGCATCCTGATTTACCTGTGGGGTGGACCGCCGCAGCAGGACATGTGGGACATGAAGCCCGAGTCGGCGACGGGCATTCGCAGCCAGTTCGCGACCATTCCCACGGTGGTCCCCGGGATCGATGTGTGCGAGCACATGCCGCTGTTCGCCCGACACACCGACAAGGTGGCGCTGGTGCGGTCGGTGACGCACCCCAGCAACAACCATGAGCCGAGCGTCTATCGGACCCTGACGGGGCGGATCAACAACACGCTGTCGGTGCCGAGGAACCAGCGGAACCGGAACGACTTTCCGAACCTGGGTTCGATTGTGTCGTGGTTCACCCCGGCGGGGGAGATGCCCGCGGCGGTGACGATTCCGCGTCCGATTGGGCATGACGGGGTGACGTACAGCGGGACGCACGGTGGTTTCCTGGGGGGCCGGCACGACCCGATGGAGACGGCTGCCGCTGAGGAGACGCCCGAGAAGCCGACACATCCGATCGCCCTGCAGTCGGACCTGGCGGAGGCGCGGTTGCTGGCCCGGCGAGGGCTGTTGGGGACCCTGGAGGAATTGGACGAGCGGTACCAGCACGTGCGCTCGGCACGGTCGATTGACAGCTATCGCGCGCAGGGCTTCAGCATGCTGACGTCGCCCAAGGCGAAGCGGGCGTTCCGGCTGGATCTGGAGTCTGCGGAGACGCGGGAGCGGTATGGGCGGAATGAATACGGCGAGAGCCTGCTGCTGGCGCGTCGACTGGTGGAGGCGGGGGTGCGGCTGGTGACGATCAGCTGGATGTACATCCAGAAGGGGGGGAACGTCGCCAATGTGTGGGACAACCACGGTCCGTTCGAGGGGCTGACCGGGACCAACATGCTCAAGGCGTACTACTGCCTGCCGTCGCTCGATCGGGGCTTTTCCGCCCTGATGGACGACCTGCAGCGGGAAGGACTGCTGGACGAGACGCTGGTGGCGATGTGGGGAGAGTTTGGGCGGACACCCAAGCTGAATGCGGCACAGGGGCGCGACCACTGGGGGGCGGTGCAGACGGCGTGTTTCGCGGGGGGCGGAGTGCGGGGGGGGACGGTGTATGGAGCGAGCGACGGGGACGCGGCGTATCCGCGGAGCAACCCGGTCTCGCCCGAGGACCTGCTGGCGACGGTGTATCACAGCCTGGGGATTGACCCGGACGCCGAGGTGTACGACCCGCTCAACCGGCCGCATCGGGTGGTGGATGGCCGGCCGATCCACGAGATCCTGCAGGGCTGAAACGCGGCCCCGGTGCGGAACGCGTGGGATGCGCCCCACGCGGCGCCAGCTCAGCCAGGGGGGACGCAGGTGGGGACAACTCAGGCCGGTCGTAACTCAGGCCGGGGCAACGCGATCGTCGCGGAGTGCTTCGAGTTGGTCGCGATCGAGGTTGACCCCCAGGCCGGGACCGTCGGGGACGGTGAGGGTGCCGCCCGTCACCACGCAACCGGTGGTGTGGGCGTGACGGGTGTGGAAGAACGGACCAATGATATCGGCGGCGTATTGTTCGCAGGCGATGTTGGGCAGGGCGACCGCGAGGTGCGCCATCGCGCTCGAGGCGATGTCCCATTCGAGGTTGCTGCCAATCGCGCACCTGACCCCCGCGGTTTCGCACATCGCGACAATTTCGGTGGTGGCGAGAATCCCTCCGTGCTTGCCGGGGTAGACCGAGATGATGTCGGCGGCGCGCAGGGCCAGGCAGCGTTGCGCGTCTTGCGGGGTGAAGATCGCCTCGTCGGCCATGAGAGGCTGTGCGACCCGACGGCGGACTTCGGCCAAGCCGTCGAGATCGAGCCTGTGGACGGGTTGCTCGATGAACAGCACATCGTGGCGTTCGAGTTCGCGGGCGGCGCGGATCGCCTCGTCGACTGACCAGCCTCCGTTGGCATCGACGGTGAGGCGGACCGCGGGGCCGACCGCTTCACGAACCTGGCGGACCCGTTCGAGGTCGTGTTCGAGCGGGTCGTGGCCAACTTTCAGCTTGATGGTCTGAAAGCCCTCGGCGTGCACCCGGCGGGCGACCTCCGCCGAGGCTGTGGGGCCCACGGGCATGATGGGAAAGCGGAGCGGAATCTCGCGGGAGCGGACCAGGCCACCGAGCAGCTGATAGATGGGGGTGTCGAGCGCGCGGCCAAGCAGGTCGAGGAGGGCCATTTCGAGGCCGGCCCGGGCGAACGAGTTGCCAAAGACCCGGCGCAGGCGTTCGAGACAGTGGCGGACCTGGCGGGGATCTTCGCCCAGCAGGCGGGGGGCGAGGTGTTGTTCGATGAGGGCCTGGGCACCGTCGCAGGTTTCGCCGCTCCAGTCGGGTGAGCCGTTCACTTCGCCCAGGCCGGTCAGCCCGGCATCGGTCTCAATCTCGACGACGAGAATGCGGGAGGTGAAGCGGAAGCCCTTGGTATCGGCGACGGTCCCGACCCGACGATCAACGGGGATGCGAACCGGCGTGGTGCGGATGCGGGTGATTTTCATCGGGGGCTGTCGCGCGAGAACAGTGGGACGGGGGGAAACAGTCCCCAGAGGCACGAATTCGGGACGTTCAGCCCCAAGACGCAGGCTTGGAGGCTGAGGCTTGGAAGGCTCAAGCTGCGATGGCTCAAGCTGGCGGG
>CAIUHT010000204.1 GCA_903898975.1 uncultured Planctomycetaceae bacterium | reverse complement strand
CTCGCCCGGCGTTGTCTGGAAGCCCAGGTTGTTGAGGCTGGCGAGGGGGTTTCCGCCGGACCCCGGCAGGTCTTCCTGGCTCCCAGCGGGCGACACCTGCGGCTCAGAACCGTCGGTGACCGGCTCTGCACGGCGCTCGACGATTCGCCCCCGGAACTGGGCTTCCGCCCCGCGGTCGATGTGCTGTTCCGCTCAGCCGCACAGACCCTGCGCGATCGAGTGCTGGCGGTGGTCCTGACGGGGATGGACCGCGATGGCACCCAGGGTGCCCTGGCCATTCGCGCCGCCGGCGGGCATGTGGTTGTGCAGGATGAGGCCTCGAGTGTTGTCTGGGGAATGCCTGGCAGCGTGGTCGCCGCCGGGGCCGCCCACGAGATTGTTCCCCTGGCACAACTGGGGCGAACGCTCCGTCGGCACCTGGGCATTCCCTCCCCAGCCGCCCCACCGGCGGGGGCCCGCTGATCGTGCAGCCCACCCCCGCGGAATCGCTTGAGATCCGGACTCTCCTGCAGTCGCTGTGCGGCGTCTCGCTGGCCGATGACAAGTCGTACCTGCTCAGCACCCGGCTGGCCAACCCCCTCCGCATCCGCGGCCTCACTTCCTTCGCCGACTACCTCGCGCAACTCCGCCAACCGGCCAACCAGGCGCTCCGCGACGAGCTGGTCGACTGTCTCACCACCGCCGAGACCTCGTTCTTTCGGGATGCGTCCCTGTACGGTGTGCTGCGCCAACGGCTGCTGCCGTGGCTGGCCGACCTGCTCTACCGCCGGTCTCTCACGGCAGTGACGCCGCCCGTTGTGCGCCTCTGGTCGGCGGGATGCTCGACCGGGCAGGAACCCTATAGCCTGGCGATCGCGATCGCCGAATTCCTGCGGGGATACGCCGCGCCGCACCCTCGCCAGTTCTCCCTCGTGGCGACCGACATCTCGCGGCGGGTGCTCACCATCGCCCAACGCGGTGTGTACTCGCAGCGCGAACTGGAACGGGGCCTGACCGCCGCCCAACGGGAGCGGTTCTTCCGGCACTGTGGCGAAGACTGGGAAATCTCTCCCGAGCTGAAACGCGCGGTCGAGTTTCGCCTGGCCAACCTGCTCGACTCCAGCGTTCCCGCCGGTCCGTTCGACCTGATCTTCTGCCGGAACGTGCTGATCTACTTCGACCCCGCCACCCGACAACGCATCTGCGAGCGTTTCTATCGGGCCTTGAACCCGGGCGGCATCCTGGTGCTGGGCTCGGCGGAAAGCCTGTTCGGCGTGACCGATCTCTTCACCACCGCTCCCGGCGAGGAACTGCCCATCTATCGCCGCCCCGATCCCGAGACCGACGGGCCGGCGGCCTGAAGGAACGCGCGCTCCCCACGCGGCATGGCTCACGTCGCCCACGACCGCAGTCGACGCAGTCCCCGCGATGACCACCGCGAGATATCCGCCGCGAGTGCTCGCGTCGTGCGACTCTTTGCCTGCCTTCATTGAGCCTGGTGGGCCGGGCGGTCTTGTTGTGGCTTCACGCGTGAGCCTGGCGGAGTACTCTCACCCCAAGTCATCCAGCCGCAACTATTCGACGAACGCCAGTTCGTTCGCCGACAGCAGCATCTGCTCGTATTGCTCGGCGAGCGTCAGTTCACCCGCAGCGGGGGCTCCTGCGGGACTCTGCAAAAACTCCATTCCCAGTTCCCGCTCTTCCGCGCTCGGCTCCCGGCCGTAGAGCCACTGGTAGGCGGCGGTGATCTGCGCGGGGGGCTCAGCCGAAACTGCGGCCATCCGCTTCGCCAGCACCCGCGCCCGATCGGCCATGAACGGGCTGTTCAGCAAAAACAGGAACTGCTGCGGCACCGTGTTCGCCGTCCGCCCCTCACTGGTCGCCCGCGAGGCGGGAAAGTCGAACAGCCGCAGAAACTCCTGGTGCGGGACCCCGTCGCCATTGCGGTTGATCACGCCGTAGAGAGTCCGCCGGCGACTGGCCAGCAGGTTCCCCTCGGGCGGCCCGCCGGGCGTGCCGTCCAACTCGCCCGTGCAGGCCAGCAGCGTGTCGCGCCACGCCTCGACATCAAGCCGCCGGCGGGGCATCCGCCACAGCCACCGGTTCCCCGCGTCCACCTCGAGCCCACGGGCGACCGCCGCCGAACTCTGCCGCCAGGTCGCCGAGAGCAACAGCAGCCGATGCAACCGCTTGATCGACCAGGCTCCCCCGGTGACCTCCCGCAGTTCATCTGAAGGGGCCACCCACTCTGCCGCCAGCCAGTCGAGCAGTTCGGGATGCGAAGGGGGCTCGCCCAGGGTCCCGAAGTTACTGGGTGTCCCCACCAGCCCCCGCCCAAAGTGCTGCATCCAGACCCGGTTCACGAAGACGCGGGCGGTGAGGGGGTTGTCGGCACTCGCAATCGCCTCGGCCAGCTCCCGTCGTCCACTCCCCTGCTCGAATCGGCCGGCATCGGCGGGTGACACAATCCGCAGGAAACGCCGGGGGGCCACTGGCCCGGGCTTCCGCAGGTTGCCGCGAATGGCCAGCGGCATATCGGCCGTCCCCGCCTCGGCCAGGCCATGCGCCACCGGGTACATCGCCGGGGTCGACCCTTTCAGCCGGTCCACCTCGGCCTGCCACTCCTGCCGATCGAGGGTCTCGTCTTCATTCGGGTCGCGCTGGGCCGCCTGCAGTCGCGCGTCGAGTTCCTTCAGTTTCCCCTCCAGCCCGGCGAGCTGCGCCAGGTGCCGCTCGCGGGCCGCCACGGTCTCTTGGGGAACCAGGGGCACCTCGGCGAAGCGGGTGTTCTGAAACACCCCCGCCAGCGAGTAGTAGTCAAGCTGGGGAATGGGGTCGAACTTGTGGTCGTGACACCGCGCACAGCTCACCGTCAGCCCCAGCAATCCCCGGGTCAGGGTATCGACACGGTCATCCAGCGTTTCCGACTGCGCCTGGGCGATGGCGTCGGGATCGCCCCCGTCCGAGACATAGGTGGGACCCAGGGCGAACAATCCCGTTCCCGCGGCGAACTCGGGCCCCAACAGATCGCCCACCACCTGGGCGCGCACAAACTGGTCGTACGGCAGGTCGCGGTTGAACGCCTCGACCACCCAGTCGCGATACCTCCAGGCGAGCGGAATGGCTGGGCCGCCAAAGTTCCCCGCCTGGTCACTGTAGCGGGCCACATCGAGCCAGTGCCGGCCCCACCGTTCGCCATACTGCGGACTGGCCAGCAGCTCATCGACCAGGCGGGTCAACGCCGCATCGAGGTCGCGCTTCGCCAAAGAAAGAAACCACGCCTCCTGCTCTGCCGTGGGGGGAAGGCCCAGCAGGTCGAAACAGGCCCGCCGCAACAACACCGCAGGCTCGGCTGGTGGCGACAGCACCAAGCCCGCCGCCCGCAGTTTTTCGAGCACAAACAGATCGATGGGGTTACGGGCGACCTCGTCTCCCGCACCCCGGGGAGGAACCGGCCGCACGACAGGTCGCCACGCCCAATGGGCCCCGCGGAGTTCATCCCAGTGGAACTCGCGGGGGGTGTCCCCCGCGTCGGTGGGGGCCGACTCGGCGGGCCAGGGAGCCCCCTCCTTCAGCCACGCCGCGAGGGCGTCGAGGCTCGCCTGCGGAAGCTTCCCCTTGGGGGGCATCTCCAGCCCCTGCCAGCGGACCGCCTGCAGCAACAGGCTCTCTTCGGGCTTCTGAGTATCGAATGCCGGGCCCGAGTCGCCCCCCTTCAGCAGGCCGGCCCGCGAGTCGAGCCGGAGTCCCCCTTTGATCCCCTGCTCGGCCTTCGCCGAATGACAGGCATAGCACTGCTCCACCAGCAGGGGGCGAATCTTCGCCTCGAACTGCTCGCGCTGTGCGGCGGTTGGCTCAGCGGCCTGGGCCGTCTCTTCATTGGGGGCCGCCCACAGACGACTGTTGCCAGCCCGCCAACTCGGACCAGCCCCCAAAAAGCCCAGCGCCCCAAGGCTCAGCACCACACCGGCCACGGTCCACAACAGGCGCCGCAGGGACGGTCGGGGGCACCGCGCAAGGACGGTCGAGCAAGCCCCACACCGGTCGACGGTCGACCAGGCGGGCTGGCCCGAGGGCGAAGCCTCAGCCGAAGCCATGAGTTGACCGGCCTGCCCGGCTCGGTCCGGTGGGGCCTGCCTGGAGTGGTTCACTTGAGGTAGATGAACTCGTTGGCGGCAAGCGTCGTATGGCACAGCACCTGCCAGGCCTGCCGCTCGACCGGGACGCCTGCTCCACCGGCCCGTTCTCCCTGCTGGGTCAGCGCCTGCTGAAGGCGGCCCAGGTAGGCCAGGGTGTCGGCGACCTCGACGTCCGTCGCGGAACGACCATACGCCCGCAGCCACATCTCCCGGACGCGACTGGCAGGATCGCTGGTCGCGGCCAGCAGGCTGTCGGCCAGCCGATCGGCGGTCTGCATCACGAACTCACTGTTCATCATCAGCAGGGCCTGCGGGGCGACCGTGGTGGTCGCCCGGTCCCCGCTGGGAATCGCCGCGTCGGGATAGTCGAGCAGCTGGAACAGGTCGTACACGTTGTTCCGCACCACGGGCAGATACAGCGACCGCCGGTCACTGGTGTAGTCGGTCAGGTCTTTCGACGTGTGATCGAAAAAGTACGCCCGGTTCTTGACCTTCAGCAGCGAGCCCCCCTGCTGCCGGTCGAGCACCCCGGCGGTGGCCAGCATGGCGTCGCGCACCGCCTCGGCCTCCAGGCGCCGCAGCGGGGCCCGGCCATACAGGGCGTTGTCGACATCGCGTTCCAGTGACGCCGCCGGGGCCTGGCTCGATTGCCGGTAGGTCGCCGAGAGCACCAGCAGGCGATGCAGCCCCTTGACCGACCAACCCGAGGCAATCAGCCGGTTTGCCAGCCAGTCGAGCAGTTCAGGATGACTGGGCGACTCACCCAGCAGGCCGAAGTTATCGACGCTCCGCACCAGCCCCCGGCCAAAGTGCCAGCGCCAGACCCGGTTGACCAGCACCCGTGACGTGAGAGGGTGCCGGGGGTCGGTCAGCCACGCGGCCAATTGCCGACGACCACTCTCCCCGGGCTCGAACTGCGGGGGCTCGGCACCACGAAACACGGGCGGCACCCGCCGGTTCACCACTTCGCCCAGCTTGAGCGGGTTGCCCCGGACGTGCACGGCAACGTCGGCCACCTGATCTTCGGTGACACCCATCGCCGTGGGGAGATCGGGTCCCGCCTTCTGGAACGCCGCGAGTTCATCCCGCAGCTTCTTGAGATTCGCCTTGGTCTCGTCGGGGAACTTCGCCTCCAGCTCGGCGGGGGTCGGATCGGCGGGGGCCGCCGCACCGGGCTGGGCGGGCTTCCCCGCCCGTTCCTTCTCGAGCGCGGCCCTGGCGGCGGGATTCGCCTGCTGCACCACCATCTCGATCGCGGCGGTCTTGTCTTTGACCTGCGTGTCGAACGCCGCCTGGGCCAGCCGCAGTTCATCGGACGGGAGCGGATTCTCGTGCCACTTGGCGACCTTGTTGTAGTGCTCCATGGTGCGGGTGCTTTTGAAAATTCCCGCGAGAGCGTAGTAGTCGGTCGTTGCGATGGGGTCGAACTTGTGGT
>CAIUHT010000203.1 GCA_903898975.1 uncultured Planctomycetaceae bacterium | reverse complement strand
CGCCGCCTCGATGACGCCGAGGTCGCGGCGATTCGACAGCTGGGCTGGCCACGCGACTGGTGGGGCCTGCAGGGAGAATTCCGCCGGCATCATCCGCAGGGGACGACCGCCGCTCATGTCCTCGGTCAACGCGACATCGACGGCAAGGGGCGGGGCGGGGTCGAGGTGGTCTTCGACAAGCGGTTGCGAGGTGAGCCGGGAGAGCAGTCACTGGTGCTCGACGCACGGGGCAAGGTGCTGCGGGTGGAGCCCACGCCGGGGCGCGAAGTCCGGCAGGGGGGGGCGCTGCAACTGACAATCGACACGTACCTGCAATGGCAAGCCGAGGAACTGCTGGACGGGGTGGTGGCGGAGTGGCGCCCGCTGTCGGCGTGTGCGGTGGTGCTCGACCCGTGGACGGGAGAGGTGCTGGCCATGGCGTCGCGTCCGACGTACGACCCCGATCGAGCCGAGCTGGCCCGGCCGGACGCCTGGACGAATCGGGCGATCCACGACCAGTACGAACCGGGCTCGACATTCAAGCCCCTGGTGGTCGCCTGGGGACTCGAGCGGGGGGTGGTGCAGCGAGCCGAGCAGTTTGACTGCGAGAACGGCGAATGGCGGATGGGGGGCCGGGTGCTGCACGACCATCACCGGTATGGAATGCTCGACGTGGCAGGCATCCTGGCGAAGTCGAGCAACATCGGGATGGCGAAGATTGGCGTGCGATTGGGGAACCCGGGTCTGCATGCGGCGGCGACCGAGTTTGGCTTCGGGCGACCGACCGGAATCGAGCTGCCCGGCGAAGTGGATGGGCTGCTGCGGCCTCTGAAGAAATGGACGCGGTACTCGACCGGTTCGATCCCGATGGGGCAGGAACTGTCGGCGACTCCACTGCAGATGGCGGCGGGGTTTGGAGTGCTGGCGGCGGATGGAGCCTGGCTGGCGCCACACCTGGAACTCGAGCGGACCGGGCAGGTGACGAAGCGGCAGGTGATCACCGCCGAGACCGCCCGCTGGCTGCGGGAGGGCCCCCTGGTGGACGTGGTGACGAAGGGAACCGGGAAGAAGGCGGCGATTCCGGGGTACGCGGTGTTCGGCAAGACCGGCACCGCGCAGAAGCTCGACCCGGTGACGGGGGGCTATTCGCGGAGCCTGCATGTGTCGTCGTTCGTGTGCGGCGCCCCGGCGAAGCATCCCCGGGCTGTCGTGCTGGTCTCGGTCGATCAACCCTCGGTGAGCGTGAACGGGGAGCACTTCGGCGGCTCAGTGGCAGCCCCCGCAGCCGGGCAACTGCTGGCCCGCGTGCTGGAGTACTACAAGGTCCCCCGCGACACCCCCATCCCACAAACTCACTAACCCCAAGCCGACCGCGGCAGGACGTGCGACAGCTTTCCCACCTGTCGAGTCTGTAAAAAAGGGGTCATTCTGGTTTTCAGCCTGTCCCCTTTTACGAAAAAGTAGCCTGACCCCTTTTTCTTTCCCCTTTTTCTTTCGCCACCTCCCCTGCCCCGGGTTTCCAATCCCCTCGGCCCTGGCAGTCCAGCGGACCACGAGGGGTGGGCGTTGGACCCGCTGACAGTGTATTGTGATGCCGACGCCGACGAACTGACCCGGCTCCAAGCAAGTCCTGGCGCAAGTCTGGACGGAAGTCCCGGCGGCCCGGGCGGTGTCGACAGCAGGTCGTCAGTCCGGATCCATAACCCCCCTCAGACATGACCCGGCGGCCGTGCAGCCAACGGGCGCGGGGGCGGCGGCTGTGGTTTCCCATTCCTTTCCATTCCGTGACTCAAGGGACGAATGATGCCAGCGCGTTTGCAAAGGGCGGTGCCTGGAACCGTGTGGCGTCGAGCGTCAGCCTGGATTCTCGCCATCGCGCTGTCGCAGTCGACGGGGGGAGGACTGACGCCGGGTGTCAGGGTGGAAGCCGGACAGGCGGCCAGCCCTGCCAGTGAGGCGGTGCAGACCGAACCGACCCCCCGGCCAGCGCGACCCACAGACACGGATGGGGAAGCGACGCGGGAGCGCACCGAGCGCCGCCGGGGTGGTCGCAAGGGGGCGGAGGGGACCGCAGCCGGAGTGGGCCAGACTAAACAGGCGACCGAAGCAGGAGCAAAACCAGCGCGG
>CAIUHT010000202.1 GCA_903898975.1 uncultured Planctomycetaceae bacterium | reverse complement strand
GGCCTTGATGCGCCCATCGGCCTCGTAGCTGTAGCTGATTTCGATGGGCGAGCCCTTGGGCAGTCCGGCGGGGAGATTCGTGATGTGGAAATCACCAATCACCGAGCAGGCCCCAATGTCGGAGACTTCGCCCTGCAAGACCCGCACCCGCACCCGCTGCTGGTTGTCGATATTCGTCGTGAACCGCTGGCTGATCTTGTAGGGAATCGCCGTGTTCCGTGGAATCATGATGTGGTTGATCTTGCGGGCCCGATCGCCCGGATCGGTCACCTCGATGCCCAGCGAGTGCGAGTTCACATCGGTCGCCGAGACCGACCTCAGCCGCTTGATCACCGCCTGGCCCAGCCGGCTTTCGCCCCCCGTCTCGCGGGCCTCCAGGATCGCCGCGTGAATGCACGCCCCCTGCGCGACCGCTTCATCGGGGTTCAATTCCCGCGACGGCGTTCGGCCGGCGACTTCGGACAGCATCTGGAAGACCGCTGGCATGTGGGTCGAGCCCCCCACCAGCACCACGTCGTCGAGCTGGCCAATCTCGACCCCCGACTGCTGCAACACCAGTTCGGTGGTGTCCCGCGTCCGCTGCAGCAGATCGGCGGTCATCCGCTCGAAATCGCCGCGGGTAATCGCCAACGTCAGCGTCTTCCCCTCGTGGTACAGGTTCACCGGGACCTGCGCCTTCTGGCTCAACTGCCGCTTCGCCTCTTCACACTCCTGCGTGAACAGCAACTTCGTCTCGGGGTCGGCCAACGGGTCGGTGCTGTACTTTCGGCGGAACTGCTCGGCCACATGCTCGACAATGCGGTTGGTCCAGTCGATCCCCCCCAGCATCACGTCGCCGTCGGTCGCCAGCACCCGGAAGTTGGTCGGAGTGTAGCGCACGACCGTCACGTCGAACGTACCACCCCCCAAATCGTAAACCATGATGGTCTTTTCGACCTGCTTCAGGTCGGTCCGACCCAGCTCCCCCTTCATCCAGGCGTACGCCAGGGTGGCCGCGGTCGGCTCGTTGATGATGTCAATCACGTTCAACCCGGCGATGCGACCGGCGTCTTGCGTCGCCTTCCGCCGCATGTCGTTGAAGTAATATGGCACGGTGATGACCGCGTTGGCGATCGGACCAATCCGCGCCTCGCAATCCTGCTTGAGCTTCTTCAGGATCAGCGCCGAGACAAACTCGGGGGTCAGCTTCTTCCCCTGGTATTCCTTGAACCACGCCTTGTTGCCCATCTGCCGCTTGATGGCGTCGATGACGTTTTCGGGAGGCTCGACGGCGACCCGCTGCGGGCTGGGCCCCACCACCACATGCCCCGATTCCCCCAGCAGCACAATCGAAGGGGTCGTGGTGCTGTCGTCGGCGTTGGGGATCGAGATGGGACGTCCGTCGGGGTCCAACTGCGCCAGGGCCGAAAACGTCGTCCCCAAGTCGATGCCAATCGTTTGACCGTCCTGCAGCTTCACCATCGAATGCACCCAGATGTCTCAGGGAATCCTCAAGCCACACCAGCCACCGGCCCAGCGCTCTGCCCGCCCCGGTCCGGGTGCTGCAAACGCCTGCCGCTGCGGGGATTGTGACACTCCCCCAAAGGGCTTGCAAGCGTCCCTCCCCCACCCGGTCCACCCCCGCCCTGGCCTGCCGGAACCCGCGAGCCGCCCGGCCTGTCGCAGACTCCCTCAACCCACCCACCCGCCCACCCACCCGCCCCCACACAAGACCTCCCGCAAGATTCCCACAGGCG
>CAIUHT010000201.1 GCA_903898975.1 uncultured Planctomycetaceae bacterium | reverse complement strand
GTCAGTTGGCCGAGGCCCAGCAATGGCTCGATCGGGCCAGCGATCATGCCCGCGATTATGGCTGCTTCCACTATTACAGCGAGACCCTGAGGCTGCGGGGCGACTTGATCCTGGCCCGCGACCCCCAGCCTTCCCAGCCCGCCCCGCACACTCTCGCCGCCGCCCGCGCCGCCTACCGCGCCGCCTGGGACGATGCCGTGGCGCGCAAGTCGCTGGCGTGGCAGCGGCGGATCGAGCAGTCACTGGCCCACTGCGACGCACTGGCGTGCGCCACTCCTCCGGCCCAGCCCGGGGGGGGCTGATTCCCTCCCGTTTCGTTTAGGTCACACGACCCGCGCCGGTCTGGGCGCGGGCCAGTGGTTCCCGTACTCCGCCGCCCGCCATGCCCCGCACCCTGTTCCGTTGGCTGAACCGAGCCAAGTTCGCCCCGTTCGCCGACCTGCCAGGCCCCGAACCAACGTGGCCCCTGGGGAACGCCGCCGCCTTCGGCCGGGGCTGGCCGTGGGAACGCTGCGCCGACTGGGCCCGCGACCACGGGGGGCTGGTCCGCATTTTCCTGGGGAGCTCCCCCGCGCTGGTCGTCAGTGACCCTGCCCTGATTGGCGAGATCCTGGTCGAGCGGTGGACCGAGTTTCACAAGGACGCTCCCTGCGCGGCACTGGTCCCGGTCATCACCCGCGAGAGTCTGTTCATCTCGAATCTGCCCGCCTGGAAAGCCGCGCGCGAGAACCATCCCCTCCGGCAGATTCCCGCCGAACCGTGGCACGCGGCTTTGCTGGAACCGCTCCGCGCAACGCTGGGTGAACTGGGCCGGGGCTGGGTCGAGCGGAGCGCGGCCGGCCCGCTCGAGTTGTTCGATCAGACCCAGAGAATGACATTCGCCGCGTTCGCCCGGGCGTTCTGGGGGCGGGCTGTGCCCGACACGCATTACGACTGGTTCCAGACCCTCGCCCGCACGGGCTCGTGGCGCATGGAGCTGCCCGACTGGTGGAACCGACTCAACTGGTTCAGCCCCCGCTTTCGCCGGGCCCGCACCGCCTGGTACGACACCTACCAGCAGTACGTCCGCGAGGCCCGGGCCAGGACGGGGCCCGCAGATTCGGTGACACAAGCTGACTCTACAGCGGTCACGCCCACCGGGCCAGGCCGCGGCACCCAGGCCATCGATCCCCTGGTTGGCGAGACTCCCTGCGATCTGCTGCACGTCACGCTGGCCCACGGTTCTCCCCTGGCGGACGCGCAGCTGGCCGAGGCGCTCGCGACCAACTATTTCGGCGGGGTCTTCTCTTGCAGCAGTGCGCTCAATACCGCCCTGTGGCAGCTGGCGAACGCCCCGGGCGAATTGGCCCGATTGCGCGCGGCCCTCGACCGCGATCTGCCACGCGACCAGCCGTGGACCATCGCGGCACTCACCCGGTGCGAGCCGCTTGACCATGTGATCCGCGAAGCGTTGCGGATTGCCCCCCCGGTGCCGATGTATTTCCGCAGTTCGCCCTCCGACCGGGAGACCACGCTGGGGGGGCACCGACTGCCGCCGGGCACCAACCTGTTCGTCATGCAGTGGTACGCCCATCGCGAAGATCGGTTTTGGGAAGATCCGCATGTTTTTCGGCCCAGCCGGTGGGAGAACGGCTTCGCCAATCAGCATCCCTACGGGTCGCCGCACTTTTTCCCATTTGGTCGCGGTCCCCGGGCGTGCGTGGGGGGGGACTTTGCCCTGTTCCATCTCCGCCTGGCGCTGGCGGTGCTGGTCTCGGCATTTGACTGCGTGTTCACCCCTGACAGCCGCCCGGTCACCGAGTTTTTCTTTGGCGTGATGATGCCGCGGGGGCTGCGGGCCCGCTGGACGCCCCGCCCCGCCTGAGCCCGCGCCCGCCTGAGCCCGCGTCCGCCTGAGCCCGCGTCCGGATGGCCACGCGACTTTTCGCCGCGCCAGGTCGCGGTCATTCCCAGCGCCCGGCTCAACTGGCATCAGCGGTTGCGCGAGATTGCCGGCGGGGGGTTTCCCACACCCCTGCGACAGCCTGCCGCCATTCCTCTTGTCAGCCCCGGTGTCTCCCGGT
>CAIUHT010000200.1 GCA_903898975.1 uncultured Planctomycetaceae bacterium | reverse complement strand
GATTTTGCCTTTGAAAGCGGGTTTAGAGAGATTGCCCTGCCCGAGGCGTACGAACGGTTGCTGCTCGACGTGATGCGGGGCGACTCGACCCTCTTCATGCGCGACGATGAACTCGACGCCGCCTGGCGGCTGGTGACCCCCGTGCTCGAAGCGTGGCAGTCGGGAACGCCCGACCCGTACCCGGCGGGCTCGTGGGGGCCCGAGTCGTCGCACCGCCTGCTGGGTAGGTCGGGGCGGTCGTGGCGCACACCGTAGCCTCGTTCCCCAACTGACGTGTCGTCCGCCCCCTTGCGTCCCAGGTTCGCATGCTCTTCTATTCGCCAGAAGACCCCATCGAGATTCCCTACCCGCTCGAGCGGACGCTGCATCGCAGCCAGTTGCTGCCCAGCCTGTTGATCGCGGCGGGGAGCACGCTGCTGTTGCTGGGCCTCCCGGCTCACGCGGGGGCGGTCTGGTGTTGGACCATGGTGTTTTTTGTGGCGCTCGCCGTCTCGCTGGCGGTCCCCCTGTGGTGTGGCATTTGTTACGACCGGTCACTCCCCAGCCACCTGCTGGGTGGGCTGCGGGCGTTGGCCCTGTGGGTGGGATGTCAGGCCCTGCTGCTGGCCCTGAGCGTGGTGCTCTGGGGGCTGTTGCTCGACGTCGCCGGGATCTGGCCCGATTTCCAACGGCCGAACCTGCCCGCCAGCGGCCCCGTCCCCGCACTCGCCCCAGCGCCCCTTTCGCACCGCTTACCGGCGCCCCTCGCTCCCAACCACATCGTCGGCAACCACATCGTTGGCGGCCAAACCGATTGCCGACGAACCGGTGGTGGTCCGGTCGCCCCCGGCTCACTGGCATGCGGCGTACAAAGATGCGGCGGACCGGCACGCGGTTCGGTCGTGCAGGCCGGGGACTTCCTTGTTCGATCTTCTCGGCACAGGCACTCCCATGCCCCCGGTGTGTGATGTGCTGGTCATCGGCTCGGGCTTTGGCGGGGTGCTCTCGGCGCTCATCCTGCAGCGTCATGGGCGGCGCGTGGTGGTGGTCGATCGGGCCCGACACCCCCGCTTCCTGATTGGTGAAAGCTCGACCCCTATGGCCGACCTGGTCTGGCACGATCTCTGCCAGGCCCATCAGCTTGATCGCCTCGCCCCGCTCGCCGAGTACGGATCGTGGCAATCCACCTACCCTCAGCTCCCCTGCGGGCTGAAACGCGGCTTCAGCTATTTCGCTCATTCGCCCCACTCACCCACCAGCGGCGGGCAGCCCCCCGCGCGGTTCCCCCAGTTGCTGGTCTCGGCCAGCCAGCACGACGCCGATGCCGACACCCACTGGTATCGCCCCGAGTTCGACCTGTTCCTGGTGCAGGAGGCCCGCGCGGCGGGGGTCGAGATCTGCGAAGAGGCTCACGGTCACCTCGCCCAGGCGGGGTCGCGCTGGCACTGGTCGGGACAGGTCGCGGGGATCACCCACGAGTGGCTGGCCGACTTTGTGCTCGACGCCTCGGGCGAGGCCAATGTGCTGGGGCAGGTCCTCGACCTGGGCAGCCTCCCCCTGCAGACCCACTCCCGCAGCGTGTTCGGACACTTTCACGGAGTCCGTCCCTGGGGCGAGCTGCTCGACGAATGGGGACATTCCCAGGCCCCCCATCCCTTCCCCTGCGATGATGCCGCCCTCCACCATGTCATCGATGGGGGCTGGATGTACGTGTTGCGATTCAACAACGGCATCACCAGTGCGGGCTTTCTGCTCGACACTCGCCAGCATCCCGACCGTGGCGACTCTCCCGACGAGGAATGGCAGCGGCTGCTCGCGCAGTACCCCGCCATCGGCCGGCAGTTCGCGCAGGCGTCGACCACCCCCCTCTGCGGCGGGCTCCGCAAGACCAGGCGGCTGCAGCGCCGCCGGGACCGGGTTGTGGGCTCGAACTGGGCCCTGCTCCCCTTCACCGCCTACGGACTCGACGCCCTGCACAGCACGGGGAACGCCCATACGCTGCGCGGTGTCGAGCGGCTGTGCCAGCTGCTGCTCGACACCGCTCCCGGCCCCGACCGCCAGCAGGCGCTCGACGTCTACCAGCGACTGCTGCAGCAGGAGATCGACCTGCTCGATCAGATCGTCTCTGGCTGCTACGCGTCGTTCCGCCAGTTCGACCTGTTCGCCAGTTTCTCGATGATCTACTTCGCGGCGGCGGTGTTCAGCGAAGATCAGCGCCGGCGTGGGAAATCGGGCATCTTCGACTCGCATTTGCTCGCGGGCAACGACGCCTACCGCCGCGTTGTGAACGCCGGACTCGACGCACTCCAGCGGCAGCTCGCCCGGTCACGTCCGGCCGACACCGCCGAGCTGGAGGCTTTTCGGGCCGAAATCGCGGGCCTCATCGCGCCGTTCAACCTCGCGGGGTTCTGCGATCCCGCCCGCCAGCACATGTATCCCTATATCTAGCCCGCAGCGGCTGAGTGGAACGCTGGCTCGCGAGAGGGGCACGCCCGGCTCGCCAACTGATTCGCTTCCCCCGGCGGCAGACCGAACCCCGCTCTCGGGCTCGAGCGACACCAGGGCCGTCGCCATCCACGGCACGCCACCCCTGCGAGGGAAGGGGCTCTCCGGCCCAGTCCTTCGCGCCCGTGGGGGAAGCTGGTCTCGACGACTTAGCCCCACAGTGCCAGCAGGGGCCGACCGGTGGAGACTGGCAGGGGGCGGTCCAGCAGATCGGTGAAGTGCTGCTGGGGATCGATGCCCAGCGCCCAAAACAGCGTCGCGCACAGATCCTGCGGAGTGCATAGACCACTGCTCGGATAGGCCCCGATCCGATCCGAGGCCCCGTGCACCGCGCCGGGGGTCGTTCCCGCTCCAGCCACCACCAGCGAATAGACACTCGCCCAATGCTTGCGGCCCGGCGAAGAGCCCGCAAAGCGTGGTTCCGCCGCCACCAGCGGTGCCCGCCCGAACTCGCCCAGGCACACCACCAGTGTCTCGGCCAGCAGTCCCCGGTCGTCGAGGTCGGTCAGCAACGCCGCAAAACTCTGATCAAATCGCGGCAACAGCCGGTCTCGCAGCGAATCGAAAATGTCGTTGTGCGTGTCCCAGCCGTATTCCTCGGTCACCCCCGGGCTGCGGTCCTGGCCGCGGATGTTGTGATTCCACATCACGGTCACGAGGGGCACCTCGGCCTCAATCAGCCGGCGGGCCAGCAGGCACGCCTGCCCCGAGCGATGCCGGCCATACCGCAATTGCGTC
>CAIUHT010000199.1 GCA_903898975.1 uncultured Planctomycetaceae bacterium | reverse complement strand
TCTCGTCGATCCGTTCAGCGACAATCAGACAGGGCCCCTCGGCGCGCTTGGCGATGAAGTATCGCAGAGGCCGACCAATGGAGCGGGCCATCCGCACAATCCGCCCCTGCTTGTGCACGAGGGCGAACTGGCCGTCAATCTGGCGGACGCGGGCGGGATCCCCGCTGCCGACCCGCTCGAGCGCCTCGGCGTGCGTCATATTCAGCAGAACATCGCCCGCCGGGTCGAGCAGGTTCACCAGGCGGTCAATTGTCGAGACGTGATGCATGTCGGTCCTCTCGCTTCTCAACGGTGCAGGGCGGTCGATCGTCGCCCATCCTCAATCCCACGGTGCCAAGGTGCCGTCCACTTCCCCCGCCCCCTCCAGTCGCCGCGTGAGCAGCCAGACACCTGGGTGACCCGCACGTCAGCGGGTAAGGGACGCAGGGCGCCTGCCGCAATTGTGGCCTGTCGCCCGGTTTCGGGCCAGTCTGACCGCAACGCGGGGGCGGGTCGGCAACGCCATGGACGGGCATGCACGCAGCCAGACCGGGTTTGGGCCCGCCCGCGTCGCTGCCAGATGCTGCGCTGGGCCAAACGCTGATCTGGGCCAGATGCTGAGCTGGGTCAAACGCTGATCTGGGCCCCCAGCAGGTGGACGAAGGCGGCGAGCCAGGCGGGGTGGGCGGGCCACGCTGGCGCGGTCACCAGTGGCCCATCCACGCAAACCCCATCGACCGGCAGATCGACGTAGACTCCCCCCGCCAGGCGGACCTCGGGGGCACACGCGGGGTAGGCGGTGCACTTGCGCCCCCGCAGCACGTCCGCCGCGGCCAGCACCTGCAGGCCATGGCAGATCGCCGCGATCGGCCGCCCCGACTCATGAAAACTTCGCACCAGGTTCAACACCAACGGGTTGAGCCGCAGGTACTCGGGAGCCCGTCCCCCCGGAATGATCAGCCCGCGGTAGTTGTTCGACTCGACCTCGGCGAATGCCGCATTGAGCGTGAAGTTGTGCCCGGGCTTTTCGCTGTAAGTCTGATCCCCCTCAAAGTCGTGGATGGCGGTCCGGACCCGATCACCTGCGACTTTGCCCGGGCAGACCACATCGACCCGATACCCCAGCATCGACAGGGCCTGATAGGGGACCATCAGCTCGTAGTCCTCGACGAAGTCGCCCGCCAGCATCAGCAATCGTGGCCCGCTCATCACGCCGTCCCTTTCGCTCAATTGTTGTCGGCGATCTGCGCCGAGTTGTCAGTCTGTCACCAGGTTTCGCCACCACGCCCCCCCGGTGCCGAGGGTGTCGTGGGGGGCTGCCACACGTCAGTCCCACCCCTGCGGACGGGACTGCCCAAGCTTCAAGAAGTCGGGCTGGGAACGCAATGGGAAGCCCGCCGGGCGAGCCACCAGCGCAGCGCCGACAGGCTGAGCCGCAGGCCTGCCCAGCCAAAGAATCCCCCCAGCGTCATCGCGACGAGGGCCCGGGTGATCAGTTGGGAGGCCAGTGGTTGATCGTGCAGGGCACCTCGCCGCCGGGGGACCGG
>CAIUHT010000198.1 GCA_903898975.1 uncultured Planctomycetaceae bacterium | reverse complement strand
GTTTCTGCAGGCAGTGCTCCAACGCCTCGCGCCGTTCATCGAATTCACTCAGGCGTTGCTCGGCAACCACCGCCATCCGCTCGAGTACCTCGTGGTCAAACACCAGCCTTTCGCGGCTGTACCGGCGAATCTGGTTGAGAACCTTGAAGCGTGCGATCTGGCTGGCCCAAGCCCAGAAGTCGGTTCCTGGCTGAAAGTCGGCCGCCTTCTGCCAGAGCAGTTGGTTGACCTCTTGCAAGACGTCGTCCACATCGCTGGAGCGCACGAGCAGGCAGCGTAAAAACGCCCTGAGCCGGGGCTGACATCGGGCAATCTCCTGCACGATGACTGTCTGCGAGTCTCGATCTGTCACGCGGCACCTCCAGTAAGCCAATGTCGCCCCTCGGCGAAACGTCAACAGTCGACCTGGGGGATTATCGTGGGAACCGCATGCACGCCCAAATTGTTCCATTTGAACGGGTGGCTCAAGACCTGCAGGTCTGATCACAGCGCTGGTTTGATGGACAGGTCGTTGGGATTCGCCAGCGGGCCACCCCATGCGACCAATTCGCGGGTTTCGGGCACCCAAAACCGGCCAGTGGGACCGACTGGTTCGCGATTCGTCGGCCGAGAATTTGCCCCAATCATGTCGAGAATGGGGAGCCAGATCAGCAGGTTCCGGAAACAGTTGCGGCCCGCCAGGCACAAGTGTACCGGATCGGCAGATGGCCGTGCTGCTGAACCGGCGCCGGGACCTGGTCAATCGGCATGTCCGAAGGCCTGCTCCCCAAGCTTGTCCGCCCTTCGGCTTGCCGGGCGTACCACCGAGCGAACGGGACACAGCTGAATCGTGGCGACGGGGACACCAGCGCATTGCGGATGTCGAGAAACCGGGTCAGGGAGGTTGAACGCCAGGGGCGAGTCGTACCGCATTCGCTGCCCGAATCTCAGCGCCGTGGCGTTTTCAGTGGAGTCGTTGACTCCACGTACCGTTCGAGCAGGGACAGAAACGTCGGGTCGTAGTCCTCGTCGACATGGTTGTTGTTCCAGAGGCCGGAGGAACGCACGCGCTCTCGACTGCATTGCCTGCCAAGCCATTCGCTGGATGGTGGATCGATTTCGGTCTTGCCATGGTTGCTGAGCAGCGCGATGCTGCTGCTTTCGATCAAGCCCCGGTGACTGTCCGGTCCTGGCTCATCAGCGATGTCGATCCAGAGAAACGGCATCGAACGGATGTGGTCGCTGACAGCGAGCTCCAGTGGATGTTCGCAAAGACTGACCTGTTCCCGCGGTATCCCGAGTTGCTTTGCCGCCTTGGACTTGTCTTGGCAGACATTCCAGGAGATGGCGTTTTGGTACTGGCCGCGTCCTTTCAGCGACTCGCCAACCAGCAATCGAAAAATCGACCCGCGGTGGTTTCCTCCCCCAGACGCTGCGCCGCGATGCTGCGAAAGCCGTTGCCAAAGCCGACTCTTGGACCCGGCTTTCAAGGCGTGTGTCCCGACGCGAACGACGCGCGGCGGGCCTTCGGTTCGATGTTCGCCCGGCTCGAAAAAGAAATAGACTCCCCGCAAAGGCCAGCCCATGCCGCCCCGGCAATCAGACAGCCGGTGTGTGCCGTGCAACCGGTCTGTGAGCCGGTCAAGAATGGCGTAGAACCGCAGGAGATCAGCCGGCCTATTCATCGTGAATCCCCAGCCAGCGAAGTTGTTCGCGAAGTCGAAGCCTTTCCATCGGAACTCCCGCGGCAACGTGGCGTTCCTCAAGCAGAGCGGTCAGGAACTCGCGGTATCGGTGTCCAGCCAGAAACATTGTCTGTTTCATTCATGGGGCCCCGACCGACAGTTGCTGGAAAACGCGGCGCGCCCATTCCCGGCGGTCATTGACTGGCATCCGATTGAGCGACTGTTCGCAGGGGTGATGTTCTGCCCCAGTGGGCGGGGGCAAACGAGACCAGTTTTCATCCAACTCACCCGATGGGGTCCCGCTGGTACTGTTCGGAGCACCCCTCACTGGACCTGTTTGGGGCGCCCAATGACAGTCCAACCAGCGACCGGGCACTCTTATTGAGTATTGGGAGCACGGAGACGTTCGACCCTCCTCAGTCGAGTGAGTGCCCCTGTGACAGGCTCTCACTCCTCAGCTTTGTCAGGCACCGCGCATTGTCACCGTCATCTTAAGACGCGGGCCCTTCGCGTTGAACGCAGGCTCAGCGTGAACTCTTGCACTCAAGCATCGCCCCCCCATTGAAAGCTCCCATACCAGGGAAACGGCAATCAACATAGGTAGGGTCAACTGGAGTGATCACAATTTGCACAACTCGTCGAGTGATTGGGATCGATCGGTTTTTACCGATGGAGATCGGCGGGACGCAGCACCATCACAGAACGAAAGTTTCGTTGGTCTGCCACTCACGCTGCACAAGCTGGGTGATTCGCACACGCACGATCCAGGCGACTCGAACGACGTCAGGTCGGCAGGTAGCGGACTGCTCGGCGAGACGATCCCCAGGGGAACGGGCGATGTTCACACGACGCTTCGCAGAGACCCGCGAGTGCATCGTCACCCGCTCAGTGTGTAGTTCGTGTGTAAAGAGGACGTCAGGCCTCAGTGGATCAGCACCGCTCGCGGTATCGCAAGGTATTTCGGGCAAATAACTTAAGTGAGTCGGGGCGACAGGATTTGAACCTGCGACCTTCTGGTCCCAAACCAGACGCTCTAGCCAAGCTGAGCTACGCCCCGGGTACGAAGACTGGCCACTAGGTCAAGATTAACAGGCGGTGGGGAGGTGTCAATAGCCGATCGGGTTTGACGCTCGTTCACTGGTTCGCTGTCGGCACACGCTGGTGGACCTTGTGGGAGTTGAAAACCGCCGGAATTTGGCGACTTTGTGTGAGCTGCTGCCCCTTTTTCAAACGCTCACCACCCCGGCTGGCGGGCGGGGGGCGGTCTGCTGAAGCCGATCACGTGGAGGCTCCCAGCGGTCGGCTTCACCACGCGAGCGGTCGGCGCTGTACGCCATCCATTACACGGCGAACTCCGAACCATAGCTCCGAAACAACGGTCGTCGGTCTACAAAGCCCGAATCGTGGTCCGCGGTCTCCAAACCACGAAGCGCGAACTACGAAGCCCGATCCACGAAGCCCGAGCGACGGTCGCGGAACCACGGTCCCAGGTCCACGAAGCCCGGTCTCCGGACCCCGGTCGCGGAATCACGATCCCCGAACCCCGATCCCCGATCAGTCCGGCAGGCCTCCCAGTTGACGTACGGCCTCGTAGACCACGGTGTTCGCTGTGCTTGCCAGGTTCAGGCTGCGGACGAGGTTGCGCATGGGGAGCTTGAGGTTCTGCGCGGGGTTGCTCGTGAGAATTGACGGGGGTAGCCCGCGCGACTCTGAGCCGAAGACGAGTACGTCGCCCCGTTGAAAGTCGGCTTGCCACACCAGCCGGGTGGCGGTCTTGGTGAGGTACCAGAACGTTCGCCCCGCCAGGTGCCCGGTCAGTTCGTCCCAGCTGTCCACCGCCTGCCAGTCGAGGTGCTGCCAGTAATCCATCCCCGCCCGCCGCAGGTGCTTTTCGTCCACCCGGAATCCCAGCGGACGGATCAGCCAGAGCTTCGCTCCCACTGCCACGCAGGTCCGCCCAATGTTTCCCGTGTTCTGCGGAATCTCGGGCTGGTGCAGCACCACGTGGAACAAAGGCTCGCCCGTTGGCGGGTTGTTGCCGGTCAGATCCACCATGACACCATCCAGTTGAGCACCAGCAAGGCAAACAGGCCGAGCATCAGGCGGTGGGGCCACCGGTCGCCTAGCGGGAGCCCCGATGGATGCACCAACCCCCAGATTCGGTACGGGATCTGGGCCGCAACCCCCAGCGCCACCAGCCACCCCAGGCGATGAAACTTCCACGCCCCCTCCCAGTCGCCTGCCGCGAGTGAGACAAAACTGCGGGTCAGCCCACAGCCGGGACAGCGGACGCCAAACATCGCCCGCGAGGCACACAGCGGCGGGAGCGGAGCCCCCGCGAGTCCAGGGAGCGTGAGCCGATTGTTGGCGTTGAATCCCATGACGAACGAGAGCACCAGCACCGCGACCGAGACCGCCAGGATGAGCCGGTGGTTGTCGCGAATTGGCCGGAGGGAATCGGGCGTCGAGGTCATGGGCCAGCAGGGCCGGTCAGGGACTGAAGGGCGTTGTGACGACGAGGGAAAAACAAGCGAGGCGAACCGCAGGGGCTGGTGGCCGGAGTGACCACCGGTCCAGGCGACCGGAGGGGGGATCCGACGGCTGCTAACCATCCGCCTCGCTCCATCATAAACGGAGATGAACTCACAACAACGCGCAAGGCGGGTCGAAGCGGCAACGCCGGTTGGCTCACCAAGCGGGCACCGGCTGCTTTCGCTTCGAAAGGACCAGCGCCCCCCGTGGAAAACGGTGCACACTCAGCGTGGTCTGCGGCTCTGGCACACACTGCGGGTGGATGGCTGGCGTTCAGCGAGAGAGGGCAGGCAGCTTGTGGGAGGCGGCCAGGTCACCCGAGACAGGTCACTGGGGCCAGGTCACTGGGGCCAGGTCACTGGGGCCAGGTCACTGGGGCCAGGTCACTGGGGCCAGGTCACTGGCGTCAGGTCCCGGGGACCAAATCTGAACTTGGCAAACTGGGAGGGCTGGGAAGAGCTGTGGGGTGGGGTAAGCGATTGCGGGGGTGCGGGTGGAGGCTGGTCGTGCCGGGGGTGCTTATTGCTCGGGGGCCAGCCATTCGATGTTTACCGGGGAAGAGCCCTGACCGCTGGCAAAACCGGTCTGGCGATTCCCTCCCCCTTTGACTTAGACTGCGGCCCCTTGGGGCGGCCCGGGATGGGCCCTTTCGGAAGGATGGATTCGATGAGCCGAGCTTTCGCGCGGATGCGGTGGGCCTTGTGCCTGGGGCTGCTGACTGGATGCGTCTCGTCGCAGCATACCCGGCTGCCCTCGCTGGCCTACAACAGGCCCGATGTGGAACGGCGGTCGTACGAATATCACGACCCTTCCCCCGACCGTGAGGCGGGTCCCGAGATCGAGCGGCCCCGGGGCTTCGAACGCCAGCGGGCCGAGCCTCGCCGAATCAACGAGCGGGCTGGGAACGTCACCTCGGCGGGGGTGCAGTCGGGGCTCAGTCCCTCGGCAGCGCGGTACCCCAACAGCGTCGTCGAGTAACCCCCCTCCGCAGGAAACCCTCGGGACTCGCGCCCCAGCCTCGTGCAATCTGCGGCGGGCCTTTGACCCCCGGCGGAAACGGCGCGACTGCGACCGCATGAGCGCGTCGCGCTGAGTTTTCAGCGTTCGCCCAGGCGCTCGAGAAACTGCCGCGAGGCATGCATGATGTACTGCTCGGCACACCCGTAGCCAATCGCACGGAAGCCCTGGTCGCGGGCCCAGATGGCTGAGTCGGCATCGCGGGCGGGAAACCCGCAGGCAACGCCGGCCTGCTGGCAGGTCCGCAGGATGTGCAGGGCGGCCTCGATCACGCGGGGGTGGCCCGGCTGCCCGGCCAGTCCAAACGCGCAGGCCAGGTCGCTCGTTCCCACCCACAGCAGGTCGAGCCCCGCCCGGGCAATCTCGACAATCCGGTCCACCCCCTCGGGATCTTCCACAAGGGCGATGGTCAGAATCTGGTCGGCGGCCGACTGCAGGTATTCGGCGGTGGGGACGCGTCCCCACGGGCAGCCCCGGCCCGGGCCGTAGCCCCGATTCCCCTCGGGCGGATAGCGGGTCGCCTGCCAC
>CAIUHT010000197.1 GCA_903898975.1 uncultured Planctomycetaceae bacterium | reverse complement strand
GTCAAGGATCTGAAAAACCCAGCGTCGGCGCAGGCTGATTGGGAACACTTTAAGGACGTCTTCGTCCCTCAGTGTAACGTTGTCGCAATCACCTGTAACGAGCGTGAGCAAACCCTGGAAGACTCCGGTCAGGTTAGCTTTGATGTCGCGATCATCGACGAGGTTAGCAAGGCGACGCCTCTGGAGATGCTGCTTCCTCTTATGCGAGCCAGACGGGCCGTGCTGGTGGGTGACCATCGGCAGCTGCCGCACATTGTTGACGACACAATCGAGCGAAAGTTGCTTGAGGGCGCCTCGGCGGATCCCGCGTCAGATGGCGAGCAGGTTCGTGAAGCTATGCAGGCTGCGCTTCGTGAAAGCCTCTTTGAGCGTTTGTTTCACCAACTGGCGGAGAAGTCGAGTCAGGATCTCATTCCCCGCGTTGTGACGCTTGACGAGCAGTACCGCATGCATCCGCGACTTGGGGAGTTTGTCAGTAAGGAGTTCTATCCACCTGAGGAGCGATTCAAGTCGCCCCGTCCGGCATCTGACTTTTCCCACAATATCAGCGGCATGGAGGGTCGATGCGCCCATTGGCAGGACGTGCCGTTTGCGCAGCGGGGCGAGTCAAGAGAGGGCACGAGTTGGAAGCGGTTTGCTGAGGCTCGCGAGATCGCGCGGCTGCTTCGGAAGATGCTTGACGATGTGGGCGCTCGCTCGCTGAACTTCGGCGTGATTACCTTTTACCGTGCACAGGTTCAAGAGATTCAACGGGCGTTGATTGAGGCGGAGGTGATGATTCCGAGTGAGTCGGGCGCTGAGTTTCCCGACGCATATGCGGACCGCGTTCGGATCGGAACTGTCGATCAGTTCCAGGGGCGGGAGTTTGATGTCGTGCTCCTATCGCTGGTTCGGAGTAACCAGCAGCGCGACGGTACGGAGGAGGAGCAGCGACGGCGATATGGTCACCTCATGTCCGTCAATCGGCTTTGCGTCAGTATGAGCCGGCAGAAGCGCATGCTTGTTGTTGTTGGCGATTCCGAAATGGTGGCATCCGACGGGGCGCGTCGTGCCATACCCCAGCTTGTCGCATTCAAGGCACTTGCCGAAATTGATGCCGCGGAAGCGAGCGGGGGCGGCGCATGACTGAAGTGTCGAACGCTGCACGCCAGGTCTACTGGATGGATGCGGATCCGTCGCCCGTTCGGTACATGCATGGGCGAAGGATGTGGGTGCTCTGTCCCGCGACTGCCTTTCGGATATTTGTTTCTCGTTCGCCCAGTGGCGAGTCGACGATCTTTGAGCAAGTCGTCATGAACCTTGCGCGGGCGGGCATCGTTGGTCCCGAGGACGTTTCGAAGCGATCGGGTCTACCAATCGGACTCGCGGGAGTCATTGTGAGAAAGCTCGAGCAAGACGGGTTGCTTGACGGAGATGGCCGGTGCACAGCACGTGGCGCATTCCAGTCGGAATCGACATCTATTGAGGGTGATCCAACCGAGCCATGCCTCGTATTCCACGACCCCTTCCATGGCGCACTTTGGCATCGAGTGGTTATGCTAGGGTCCGTCCAGACCCTTCCGCTAGGAGGG
>CAIUHT010000196.1 GCA_903898975.1 uncultured Planctomycetaceae bacterium | reverse complement strand
CCACACCCCGCCACCGGGCGGTCGTTCCCCTCAAATGCCCGCATTTTCTCGTCGAAAATCGCAAGGATCCCCCGTCCGGCCAGTTCCCCGGTTGCCGCAGGGTTCGCATGTGCTCACGGGGCCTCTGTCAGAGTGCAGGGGAACCTGGGCAGTTTGGGGTGTCTGCCAGCGAAGCTGTCGCGGCTGACTCGGTGCGACGTGAATGACGCGGCATTCCGCAGGAGCGAGGCTGCGGTCGCCGGTGTGGCTGGGGCTTGGCGCATAGCAAGCCGGTCAGCGGATTTCTGGCCTGTCCTGAGTCCGTCGAACAGGCAGCGTGCAGTCGAGCCCGTCAGTTTGTGGGAGGACTGGGGCGTGCGGTGCCACGGGCCGATGCGTGACAGGTGACCGGTGGGCATGCAAGAATTCACATCAGCTGATTTTTTCGGGGACTCGGACCCGGATCAGCCCTTCGGGTGGCTGTTCATTTTCCAAATCCTGACCCCGCGTTCTCAATCGACATGGCTGTCCCCTTCTATTGCCTTGCCTGTGGCCAGATGTCGGACTACTCGCCCCCGGCCAGGGGCGACCTGGTGGCCTGCGCCCATTGTGGAGCCGAGCAGTTGCTCCCCAAGCCAAACGAAGAGCATGCGCAGGAAATCTTGCGCCACCATGGTCAGGAGCGGGAATTCGAGCTGGCCTTTGGTGATGAAGAGTGCATCGAGCGGGTTTCGAATCACATCGAAACGCATCTCGGACCCATCACCCACGTCTGGCACGAGATCCTCTCCGACCAGGTGCATGTCGACGTGCATCATGTCGAGACCCCCGATCGGCAATGGCTTGTCACCAGTGGCATGAGCAGCCTGCCAATGACGGTCCCCGAGGGGATGGGAGACTGGGCCTACGCCGAGTTGTGCCTGGCCCTCCCTCCCGACTGGCCGCTGTCCCAAGAGACTCGCGACAACCATCGCCACTTCTGGCCGGTCAGTTCGCTGCAGTTCCTCGCCCGGCTCCCCCATCGCTACTCGACCTGGCTCGGCTTCGGGCACACGATTCCGAATGGCGACCCGCCCCAGCGCGTGACGGACGGGGTCGATTTCTGCGGGGGGATCATCGCCGAGCCACAACTGGCCCCCGAAGAGTTCTTCGAACTGGTGGTCCCGGGTCAGCCTCCAATTCACTTCTGGGCGGTCTACCCACTCTATCTCGAAGAATTGAACGAAAAACTGGTCGCGGGAGCCGAGACACTGCTCGACAAACTGCAGGCAGCCGGAGTCACCGAACAACTCGACCTGGGCCGGGTGAATGTGAGCCTGCCCCGCAAACGCCGACGCAAATAGATCTCTCACGCGACCGCGCTGGGTGTCGAGTCGCGTACCCACGGGCTGGTGACCCCCAGATCGCTCGCGGGCCTGGCGTCGAGGTCTGGGGGCGAACGCGAAGGTGGCAGTCGCATGGCAGAAAAGAGAGCAGCCGCGGGACAGGCCCCGCGGCTGCTGTGAAACGAGACGACTTGGATCGGTCGGGCCTACAGCCCGGGGGCGATCTTCAACAGTTGTCCGGCGGGTGACTTGGGGTCAGCCGTCGTCCCGAAGACGGTGATGTACAGGCCACCTTCCTTGTCGAAGGCGAGTGCCGTCGGCTTGTCGAGCGACAGCAGTTTTTCCGCCTTCACTCCCGCCTCGGTCACGTCGAGCCGAAACAGGCCGCCGTTCTTGCTGTCGACCCACGAGTAATCGACCGCGTACAGCTTGCCGGTCTTGGGGCTGTAGGCCAGGCCGGCGATGTCATTCAGCCCGGTCGGGTAGTTTTTCAGCAGCTTGCCGTCGTCGGGGTTGTAGAAACTCAGCTGGCTGTCGCCCGCCATGTTGACCTCACCCATCTGGCCCACCACCAGTTGCTTGCCATCGGGCGACAGGGTGATCGCCACGGGGGCGTCCACGTTGACCAGGGGCTTGGTGGCGATGAATGGCTCGAGCTTGCCGGGTTTCCCGTCAACGATGGGAGCCCGCAGGATCCAGCCCTTGGTGTCGTCGCCATTGGCGGTGACGTAGAACGCCTTGGGTCCCACGGCGATCGCGTAGAAGTTCCCTTCCCCCTTCGCCGAGGCCTCTCCCGGACCGATCGGCCCAAGCGAAAAGGCGGCCGCTTCGGCGGCCTGCGGTTTGTCGAGCGGGGTGGCTCCAATCTTGAAGACCCGCACCAGTTCGGCGGCGTCGGCGAGGCTGCCATCGCCCACGACCAGGTGCTCATTCCCCAGCAGCGCGACCCCCAGGGGGCCGATGTCGTACTTGGGCCCCTTGCCATACACGTCGGTCGGGAAGCCGTCGACTTCCACGAACATCTTGGCAGGGGTGGTGGGGGCGACCCGCAGCACCGCGGGGTGCGTGGCGACGAAGAGATGGCCCGTCGGACCATGAATCGCCACACCACTGGGGTTGTCGAGCTTGTCGAGCACGACAGTGGTCTTCACCTGCGCGTGAACGGTGCCGGCGAGGGCACACAGCAAAACCGGCGCGGACGCCGACAGCAGACGCTTCAGCATGGCAGTCTCTCGAAAGGGGAACAGGAAACAACGTGGCCAGCAAAACAGTTCGAAAACAAAGACACCAGGCCTCACAGGCCGAACGGAGCCCCGCGATGCGTGGGGTCACCCCCGTCGCCCAGGCCCCCCGCTATTCAGGCAGCTGGGGGGGCTTGTGGTCACCCTGGACCGGGCCCGACAGCCCCTCTTCCAGGAACTTCACCAGGGCCGCCTTTTCACGCGGGGTCAGTCGCAGGGCGTAGATCTCTTCATCGAGCCATTCATTGGCGACGCCACCGCGATCGTAATGCTCGACCACCTCGGCGAGGGTCTTGAGACTCCCGTCGTGCATGTATGGCCCGGTCCGGGCGATGTTCCGCAGCGTCGGGGTCTTGAAGGCCCCGCGGTCTCCTTCGAGCTTGCTGATCGCCTCGCGACCAATGTCGGGCTTCTCTGCCTGCATTCCCACGCCGATGTTGTGGAAGCCATTGTCGGTGAAGTTGGGACCGCCATGGCAGGCACTGCAGTTGGCTTTTCCGAAGAACAGGGCGCGGCCTTCCCGGGCCGGCTCGGACAGTGCCTCGAGCTCGCCGTTGGTGAATCGATCGTACGGGGCCGGGGCGGTGACCGCGGTCCGCTCGTAGCTGGCGATCGCCTTGGCGACATCCTTCGCCACAATCGCCTCGGCTCCGAAGACCTTGCGGAACTGTTCGCGGTAGCCGGAGATCTTGTTTAGGCGGGCTTCCATCTCGGGGAGCGGCAGCCCCATCTCGATGGGGTTGGCGATCGGTCCGAGCGCCTGCTGCTCGAGGGTGTCGGCGCGGCCATCCCAGAACTGGAACTTCTGGAAGGCGGTGTTCAGCACGGTGGGCGAATTCCGGCCTCCCTTCTGCCCCTTGATGCCGGTGGCGAACTGATCGCCGTTGCTGAAGCCCTTGTCGGGGTTGTGGCAATCGGCGCAGGCGACGGTGTTGTCGAGCGACAGCCGGCGGTCGAAGTAGAGTTGCCGACCGAGGGCAATCTTCTCGGGACTCTGCGGGTTGTCGGCGGGAGCGGTGATGGGGGGGAGCCCCTTCGAGGCCGGTTCCGCGGCACACAGCCGCCCGGGACCGACAAGGACGGGAGCCAGGCTGGCGACGAGGCTGGCGGGAATCAGCCAACCGCGGGCCCGGGAGGCCCTGACGCGGGGCAGGGAAGGCATGGAGGCACCTCTGGGGAGCGAAGTGGCGGAGAAGAACGATTGCCCTGTATCTTAGGTCTCGGGGGGTGAACTGCAAGCCCCGGCGGAAGCCCGCGCCAAGCGGTGCCGCGGGGTGTTCGCAACGTTCACATTCCCCCCTCAACGCGTCCTGAATTCCCTGACACTCGCCCGAGGAATCACCACGGTGCAACGTTTGAAAATCGCCCGGCTGCTGACCAATGGTCCTCTCGACAGCGAAGTGGATGTGCGGGGCTGGGTCCGCACCAAGCGAGAGTCGAAGCAGGGCTTCGCCTTCGTCGAACTGAATGATGGCAGTTCCTTCAACAATCTGCAGGTCGTGGTCGACCGGGCCGTTCCCGGCTACGAGTCCCTGCTGAAGCAACTGACCACCGGGTCGAGCGTGCGGGTGGTGGGAACCTTGAAAGCCTCCCCCGCGAAAGGGCAGGCAGTCGAGGTGCACGCCCGCGAGGTCGAGGTCTATGGGACCGCCGACGCTGAGAAATACCCGCTCCAGAAAAAGGGACACAGCTACGAGTTCCTGCGGGACATCGCCCATCTCCGGCCCCGGACCAACACCTTTGGGGCGATGGCCCGGGTGCGGAATACCGTCTGCGCGGCGATCCACGAGTTCTACCAGTCGCGCGGCTTCCTCTATGTGCACACCCCCATCATCACCACCAGTGACTGCGAGGGGGCGGGCCAGATGTTCCAGGTCACCACCCTCGACCTGGCCCTGCTGGCCCGGCAGCAGCGGGAGGTCGATTTCACTCAAGACTTCTTCGGCAAGCCCGCCTCGCTGACCGTCAGTGGCCAGCTCGAAGCCGAGACCTTCGCGTGCGGCCTGGGCGACGTCTACACCTTTGGCCCCACATTCCGGGCCGAGAATTCGAACACCACCCGGCACCTCGCCGAGTTCTGGATGGTCGAGCCCGAGATGGCGTTTTACGACCTCGAAGACAACATGCAGCTGGCGCAGGAGTTCATCCAGCACATCCTGCGGGCCGCCCTCGAACGCTGCCCCGACGACATGAAGTTCTTTGTCGACCGGGTCGATAAAGAGGTGGTGCGGACCGCCGAGACGATCATCCAGAACGAATTCGAGCGGGTCACTTACACCGAGGCGATCGAGCTGCTGCAGAAGTCGGGCCAGGCGTTCGAGTACCCGGTCGAATGGGGCGTGGACCTGCAGTCCGAGCACGAGCGGTGGCTGACCGAGACGAAGTTCTGCAAGCCGGTGATCCTTTACAACTACCCGCGGTCGTTCAAGCCGTTCTACATGCGGTGCAACGACGATGGCAAAACGGTGCGGGCGATGGATGTGCTGGTCCCGCGAGCCGGGGAGATCATCGGCGGCAGCCAGCGTGAAGAACGCCTCGATGTGCTGCTGCAGCGGATGCAAGAGTGCCACCTCGACCCCGAGCAGTACTGGTGGTACGTCGACCTGCGGCGCTACGGCAGCGTCCCGCATGCCGGGTTCGGCCTGGGACTCGAACGCGTGCTGCTGCTGCTGACCGGGATGACCAACATCCGCGACGTCATTCCCTTCCCTCGCACCCCCCGGCACGCCGAGTTTTAACCGGCGTCGACCGCTCTCCGCCGCATGTCCCCTGCTTCCTCCCGGACCGAGCCAGCAAGGTCGCGACCGGCAGCGTTTTCCACCGCTGCCCAACCACCCGGTTCCCCGCGAGATGACGAGCCGGGAATGGGGGCCGCAGGGACCGATGTTGAAGCGACGAGTGCGCGAGAGATCGGTCGGCGCGAGAGCGATCGCGGAGACACCGGCCCAAGTTCAAGCGGTGCGCCTAACACTGTGCCCCTGGGAGGGGGCTTCATGCCGACCATCACCACTCGACGGACGCGGTTCGCCCCCAGTCCGACGGGGCGTTTGCATTTGGGGCATGTCACCTCGATGCTGGCGGTCTGGGGCTTGGCCGAGGTGTGGCAGTTGGCTGTCGACATTCGCATCGAAGACCACGACCGTCAGCGCTGTCGTCCCGAGTACCTCGCCGCGCTGCGGGACGACCTCGCCTGGCTGGGTTTTCAGCCCGTGCGCGGGGGGCGGTGGTCGGTGCAGTCGGAACACACCGCCCGGTTCGACACAGCCCTCGACCGGCTCTCTGGCCAGGGGTTGGTCTATGCCTGCCGGTGCAGTCGCCGCGACTTGCCCCCGGCTCCCAGTGGTGCCGAGGCGTGCTACCCGGGAACGTGCCGGGAACGCGGCTGGCCCCTCACCCCCGACAGCACGCTCCGCGTGCGGTTGGTCGAGACCGAGTGGGTCTTCGACGATCTGTGGCGGGGGGAGCAGCGGCAGCGGCCAGCCGGGCAGTGCGGCGACCTGGTGATCCGCGACCGGCATGGTCAATACACCTACCAGTTCGCGGTGGTGGTCGACGATCTGGCGGACGGAATCGACACAATCATCCGCGGGGCCGATCTGCTCGACTCGACAGGCCGGCAACTGCAACTGCGGTCACTGCTGGGGGGTGACACCGCCGTGCGGTTCGCCCATCATCCGCTGATCGTCGGGCCCGATGGGCGGAAACTGTCGAAGAGCCTGCTGTCACCCCCGGTGGCCGAACTGCGGGATGCAGGCTGGTCGGCAGCACGGGTGCGGGGGCTGGCCGCCGAACGAGTCGGCTGGCAGTCCCAACCGGGCGACCTGTCGCTCGCCGACTTGGGACGCCTGCTTGAACGCACGCTTCCCGGCAGGCCTTAAGTTCCCCAGCCACGGGGAGAGCTGTCGGCTCGTGGCGGGTGAGTTGGGACTGCTGCGTGACCTTGCCAGTGCAGGGCGCGACCCAGGTGAGAGCCCTTGAGACGCCGCCGGAGCGGGCCACGCCGTGTGCGATGCGGTGGGACGGGACGGTGTCGGACAAACTGTGGGTCGCCCGGTCAGATTCCGCTTCCCCGGGCCAGTGCACCTCGTGAGGCGAGGTTCTCGCGATGAGAGGCCCGGAAGCCGCGTGAGTTGCATTCGGCCTGAGCATTCCGAAGATGGGGTCTGAATCGTGGGAACCATGCCCCTGTCGAGTCTTGCTGGAGCCAACCTCGTGTCGAAAACACGCATCCTGTTCGTTGCCTGGGCCCTGTTGGGCGGCTTGACGCACTGTCTGTCGCTCGCGGCGGCGGAGACAGGTCGGCCCAACATCCTCGTCATCATGGGCGACGATGTGGGCTGGATGAATGTGTCGTCTTATGGGGGCGACATCATGGGTGTGCGCACCCCGAACATCGATCGCATTGGCCGCGAAGGAATTCGCTTCACTTCGTTTTACGCCCAGCCCAGCTGCACCGCGGGCCGTGCCGCTTTTATTACGGGACAACTGCCGGTCCGAACCGGCCTGACCACCGTCGGCACACCCGGTTCCCCCGCGGGGCTCCAGAAAGAGGACGTCACGCTCGCCGAGATTCTGAAGGCCAAGGGTTACGCGACCGCCCAGTACGGCAAGAACCACCTGGGCGATCTCGAGGAGCATCTGCCCCATCGGCACGGATTCGACGAGTACTTCGGCAACCTGTACCACCTGAATGGCAACGAGGACCTGGAAGATCCTGACCGCCCGACTGATCCGGAGTTCCGCAAGAAGTTCGATCCACGGGGAGTGGTCTCGGGCACGGCCGATGGCCCCACCCGGGACGAGGGACCACTGACCACCAAGCGGATGGAAACGTTCGATGATGAGATCGTGGCCAAGTCGCTCGACTTTCTTGATCGCCGGGCGAAGGACGAGAAGCCGTTCTTCCTCTGGCACTGTGCTTCCCGCCTGCACGTGTTCCTGCACTTCCAGGAGGCGGTGCGGGGGAAGTCGCGGGCCGGTCGGGAAGATGTCTACGGCGACGCACTGGCCGAACATGACGCACATGTCGGGCAGTTGCTGGCCAAGCTGGACGAAACCGCTCTCGCCAGGAACACGATCGTGATCTATGTGACCGACAACGGTGCCTACCAGTACATGTGGCCCGAAGGAGGGACCAGCCCGTTCCGGGGAGACAAGGGGACCACCTGGGAGGGAGGCGTTCGCGTTCCCTGCCTCGTCCGCTGGCCGGGAGCCCCGGGTGGCCGCGTCAGCAGCGAGATTGTCGATATGACCGATCTGCTTCCCACGCTCGCCTCAGCCGCGGGCGAGCCGGGCACGGTCGAGAAGCTCAAGGCCGGGGCCGAGTACGGCGGCAAGAAGTACAAGGTTCACCTCGACGGGTACGACCAGACCGCGCTGCTCAGTGGCAAGACCGACAAGTCGGCGCGCAAGACCATCTTCTACTACGACGAAACGGTGCTCACCGCCATCCGCTACGACGCGTTCAAGATCACCTTCTCCCTGAAGGAGGGAGGCCACTGGGATGACCCCCTGGTCGGCCTGGGCCGGCCCATGATCACCAACCTGCGGATGGATCCCTTTGAGCGGCAGACGGGCGACCTGAACCGCCAGTACGCTGAGCACAAGACCTGGGTCCTGACCCCCATGCTCGGCGTCACCGAACGGCACCTGCAGTCGTTCCGCGATTTCCCCATCCGGCAGCTCGGGCTCAGCGCTCAAATGGGGAAGGTCATCGAGGGAATCCAGTCGCAGATTCTCAAGATCCGGCCGCAGCACTAGGCCCCGCGGTTTCGATCACAGGCGGCGGACTCCGACCCGGGGTTCGCCGCCTGCCTGTTTCGCCTCTCCCAGCCAGGGGCCCCCTCCATGAGATTTCTCTGCTCGCTGAAGTCCCCGGGCAGCCTGCTCGGACTGGTGCTGGGCCTCGCCCTCTGCCCCTCGCCGACCACTCTGGTTCTCGGGCAGGCAGTTCTCCCGTTTCCCCCCACTCCCTCGGCGTCGACCGCGGGGCTGACGATGCGGGATTCCGTCTACAATAAGCTCCCGACCGGCAAGGTCGAGGTCGAGGTCGATTCGAAACTGGTCGGCCGCATCGGGGGGCCCTCTCGATGTCACGCTCAAGGTGAACGGCGAAGTCGCCGCCCAGGGCCGGGTCCCTGCCGCCATGTCGCTCCACTTCACCTCCAACGCCACCTTCGACCTGGGGGCCGACCTCGACTCTCCCGTCTCGCTCGATTACTACGACCTGGCGCCGTTTCGATTCAACGGCACCCTGGGCGAAACCCGGATTGTCTACACCAATTAAGGGCCCTCCCATCATGAGATTCGTCCTCGCGTTGTTGCTGGTGACCTGGACTTGGGCTCTCCCCGCGTTCGCCCAGGTTCCCAGCGACGGATCGGTCCTCCCGTTTCCGCCCATTCCCTCGGCCAGCAAGGCCGCGCCGACCCTGCAGCAGTCGATTCACAAGCGCCGGGTGGAGCCGCGACGGCTTCCCCAGGACGCCCCCAACGTCCTGATTGTGCTGATCGACGACGCGGGCTTTGGCGTCCCCGACACCTTCGGTGGCTTCGCCCACACGCCGACCCTTTCCCGGTTGCGCAACGAGGGCCTCGCTTACAACCGCTTCCACACCACGTCGATCTGCTCGCCCACCCGGGCCGCGCTCCTCACGGGACGCAATCATCAGCGGGTTGGCAGCGGGACGATCGCCGAGCGGGCGGTCGACTGGGATGGCTACACGGGGGTCATTCCCAAGACCGCCGCCACGCTGGCCGAGGTGCTCAAGAACTACGGCTACAGCACCTCGGCCTTTGGCAAGTGGCACAACACCCCCGCCGATCAGACCACCGAGGCCGGCCCGTTCGACAAGTGGCCGACCGGCTATGGGTTCGAGTACTTCTACGGATTCCTCGCGGGCGAGACCTCGCAGTGGGAACCCCGCCTGGTCGAAAACACCTCCCCCATCGAACCGCCCGACGAGGAGCACTACCACCTCACCGAGGACATGGCCGAACAGGGGATCAAGTGGCTGAAGAAGCATCGGTCGTTCGCTCCCGACAAGCCGTTCCTGATG
>CAIUHT010000195.1 GCA_903898975.1 uncultured Planctomycetaceae bacterium | reverse complement strand
GATGTCTGTGGCTTGTGACCTTCGCGGGCAACCGCGCGGCGGTTACTCGGGAATGGGCGACTCCCGGCGCGCGTGAACTCCGCTTGCGTCCTCCTGATCAAGCCATAAAATGCTGTTTATGCACCACAAGATCGAGGGACGACTGGCCCGGGCCGAAGTGGGTCGCTCGCTGGTTTGGCGACTGGCTGGGGGACTCGTCGGGCTGATGATCTGTGCCTGCCCGGCGACTCTCTTCGGCCAAGTGCGCATCGTCCCCACTCAAGTGGTGATTGACCGGCCCGAGACCACCACGCAACTGGTGGCGTTGCAGCCTGTCGAAGGGCGGGACCGCGATGTCACCCGGGCGGCGGCCTGGCGGGTCGAAAACCCCGCCCTGGCACGCATCGACTCGACGGGCCAACTGGTTCCCCTGGGCGATGGTGAGACCCGCGTGCTGGTGACGCACGCCGGGGTCGAGGCGGCTATCCCGCTGGCGATCAAGGCGTTCACCCAGCCGGCGGCGGTCTCGTTCGAGCACGAGATCCAACCCATTCTCACCAAGTCGCGGTGCAACTCGGGGGGCTGCCATGGGAAAGCCGAGGGACAGAACGGGTTCAAACTGAGCCTGCTGGGCTTTGATGCCGAGTTTGATCACGAGGCACTCACGCGTGACTCAAGAGGTCGCCGCTTGCGGTTCGACACCCCGGCCACCAGTCTGCTGGTGCGGAAGGGGCTGGCCGAGGTGCCGCATGGCGGGGGCCGGAAGATTGAGCGCGACAGTCCCGCGCACCGCCGACTGGTCCGGTGGATCGCCGAGGGAGCCGAACCGCGGGCTGTGAACGAACAGCCCACCGTGCGGATCGAAGTCGAGCCGGCCGAGCTGGTGCTGGGAGCGCGCGAGACCTTTCAGCTGCGGGTCACCGCCAGTGACGCGGCGGGGGTGCGACGGTGTGTGACCGCCGAGTCGGACTTCGTCTCGAATGCCCCGCACGTGGTCGAAGCCGACGGGCACGGCCTGCTGCAGGCGACCGACGTCCCGGGCGAAGCGGCCATCCTGGTGCGGTACCAGGGACAGGTGACGGTCTGCCGGGTGGCTCTCCCCCGCCCGCACCCCGGGTTTCCCCGCCCTCCCGAACGAAACTTCATCGACACGCTGGTGTGGAACAAGCTGCAGCGGCTGGGGATTGAACCGAGCACGGCGGTGGACGACGCGGGGTTTCTGCGGCGGGTTTACCTCGACACCATCGGGACGCTGCCCACTCCCGCCGAGGCCCGCCAGTTCCTGGCCGACGCCAATCCCGACAAGCGGGCCAGGCTGATCGACACCTTGCTGCAGCGGCCCGAGTACGCCGACTACTGGACCATGCGGTGGACCGACCTGCTGCGGGCCGACAAGACCAAGATCACACCGCAGGGGACGGTGGGGCTGTCGCGGTGGTTGCATCGGCAGTTTGCGGCGAACCGGCCTTACGACCAGATGGTTCGCGAGGTGCTGACCGCGCAGGGCCCGGTGCAGTCGGAAAGTCCCGCCAGCTTCTACAAGGCGCTCGAGAAGCCCGAAGTGGCGAGCCGGTCGATCAGCCAGTTGTTCCTGGGGGTTCGCATCGAATGCGCCCAGTGCCACCACCACCCCAGCGAACGCTGGAGCCAGGACGACTACGCGGGGCTGGTCGGGTTCTTCACCGGCCTCAGCCTGAAGCCCTTGCCTGAAGGGACCGAGGCAGTGGTGATGCGGGCTGGCCAGGACGCGCCGCACCCGCGCACGGGGCAACCGGTTCCCGCCCGGCCACTGGGTGGCCCCCCGGCTCAGTTCCAGGGAGGGGCCGACCGGCGACAGGTCCTGGCCCAGTGGGCGACCGCCCCCGACAATCCCTTCCTGGCTCGGGCAGCGGCGAACCGCTTGTGGGCCCACTACCTGGGGCGGGGCCTGGTCGAGCCGATCGACGATCTGCGGGCCACCAATCCGGCAACCAACGAGCCACTGCTCGACGCACTGGCGAAGCAGTTGCGCGAGTCGAACTACGACCTGCGGGCCCTCACCCGGCTGATCCTCAACTCCCAGGTCTACCAGCTCTCGTCGGCGACCAACGACAGCAACCGGGACGATCGGCAGCATTTTTCGCACGCCAGCCCCAAGCCCCTGCCCGCCGAGGTGCTGCTCGACGCGGTCTGCCAGGCGACGGGGGTCCCCGAGAAGTTCAATGGCTGGCCCACGGGAGTGCGGGCGATCCAGGTGTGGGACAACCGCATGCCGTCGTATTTCTTCCGCATCTTTGGCCGGCCGGTCCGGGCGTCGGTGTGCGAGTGCGAACGGAGCAGCGAGCCCAGTATCTCGCAGGCTCTGCACCTGATGAACGCCCCCGAGATTCAAGAGAAGATCGCCCATCGTCGCGGAACGGCCCGGACTTGGGCCGATTCATCAAGACCGCTCCCCGAGCTGGCCGATGAGGTCTACCTGGCGACGCTGGGACGGTTTCCCACCGACGCCGAGAAGCAGTTGTTCCTCGAAGCGGTCGACGAGTCACCCGAGGGGCGTCGACAGGCGGTCGAAGACCTGCTGTGGGCGGTGCTCAACACCAAGGACTTCCTGTACAACCACTAGCGGTCGCATCGCGCGCACCGACTTTCCCGTTCTCTCCACCCACCGGCTTGGGCGACCCCGCCCGAGCGGCGGTTCCCGACTGAAAGCGACCTGGCCATGTTCGAATACGAGCTTCCCGGTGCCGCGGCCCGGTTGTGCAACGGTCAATCGCGTCGGCACCTGTTGCGGGTGGGGGCCAGCAGCCTGCTGGCGGGGTTGAGCCTGCCACGGATGCTGGCGGCGAACCCCACCGGGACCGGAGACCGGGTCGCCCGGGCCAAGTCGGTGCTGTTCCTGTTCCTGGAGGGGGGCCCCCCGCACCAGGACATGTGGGACCCCAAGCCCCTGGCCCCCGCCGAGATCCGCGGTCCGTTCGCCACCATTCCCACCTCGGTCCCGGGAACGTTCTTCACCGAGCACTGCGCGAACTGCGCCAAGCTGGCGCACAAGTTCACGGTGGTCCGCAGCCACAGTCATGCCGACAACGGGCACGCCACGGGCTACTACTACGTGATGACGGGGCGCAAGCCGACGTTCGCCGACGGGGAATACCCGATCCCGACGAACGAACTCTTCCCCTCGCTCGGTTCGTGGGTGGCCCGGGAGTTGGGGCCCCGGGGCCGCGTCCCGGCATACATCAACATGCCCCACCCGATGTCGGCGGGGGGGCCGGGCTTCCTCGGAGCCGAGTACGCGCCGTTCGTGATCGAAGCCGACCCCAGCCAGCCCGACTTCGAGGTCAAGGATCTCGCCGCGGCCGGGGTCTCGACGCTCCGGCAATCGCGCCGGCAGAAGCTGCTGGCGGGGATCGAGCAGGGGCGGAATCGGACCGGCCGGGCCGCCGCGATGGCGACCTACTACCAGAAGGCCGCCGACCTGATGACCTCGCCCGAAGCCCGCGAGGCGTTTCGCATTTCGGCGGAACCCCCCGAGGTTCGCGAGGCGTACGGCATGACACAGGTCGGTCAGTGCGCGCTGCTGGGCCGGCGGTTGATCGAGGCGGGTTGCCGGTTCGTTGGCATCGACGCCCCGGGGTGGGACGTGCACTTCAACTGCTTCCCCAGTCTGCAGGGGGACCTGATCCCCCCGGCCGACAAGGCGTTCGCCGCGTTGATCACCGACCTCGAACAGCGGGGCCTGCTGAACGACACGCTGGTGATCATGATGGGCGAAATGGGGCGCACGCCGCGAATCAACGCCCAGGCGGGGCGCGACCACTGGTCGATGGCGCAGTCAATCCTGTTCGCCGGGGGTGGCACCAAGCCAGGGCAAATCATCGGGGCGACCGACGCCCAGGCGGCGGCCCCGACCGCCGACCCAATCTCGATCGCCGACCTGCTGAAGACAATCCACACGATCCTGGGGATCGACGCGGACAAAGAGTTCCCCGATCCCCTGGGGCGTCCCGTGCCGATCGTGGGAAGCGGCCGGGT
>CAIUHT010000194.1 GCA_903898975.1 uncultured Planctomycetaceae bacterium | reverse complement strand
TGCCTCGAAGATCCCACCTGGAACCCCAAGTGGTTCGTGGCGGTCTCGTCCGACAAGACGCACTGGCGGTTCGAGGCGGCGATTCCGTGGCGTGAACTGGCCGCGGTCGCCCCCGCGCCCGGGACGGCGTGGCTGGTGGGACTGGTGCGGAGCGTTCCTGCCGTGGGGTTGGAAAGCCTCAGCTTTCCCGCCACCCCACTCCCCCGCCCCGAAAGCTACGGGCTGCTGGTGGTCGAGTAACCCCCGACCGCGCGAACAGGCGACTGCCCAACCACTCAGTCGCCTGCCTGGAGATCGCCCGACTGCACACCCGCGACCGAACTGGAGCACAAGGCTCCACAGCCCCGGCCCGCTCCACCCCGCCCCCGTCAGTGCCGGCCTGGCCTGCCGGGCTGAGCGTAGCCCCGCTGAGCCCCAGTCAGTTCATTCAGTCAGTTCATTCAATTCAGTTCAATGGGCCACTGCTGCCCGGCGGACATTCCGCCATCGACGTACAGCACCTGCCCGGTCATGAACGCCGAGGCTTTTGAAGCAAGATAGATGGCGGTGCCAATCATGTCTTCGACCTGACCCAGGCGGCGGAGGGGCGTGTTGGCGAATCCCCATTCCTGCATTTTTGGAATGGACCACAGCTTGTTGGTGAGGTCGGTCAGAATGAACCCCGGTGCCAGGGCGTTGACACGCACGCCGTGCGGCCCCCACTCCGACGCCATCCCGCGGGTCAGCATGCTGACCCCCGCCTTGCTGATCGCGTAGGGCAACACCCCCTTCAGCGGGGCGTAGGTGTTGAGCGAGTCGATGTTGATAATCGCCCCCTGTCGGCGGGCAATCATCGTCTGCCCCACCTTCTGCGACAGGAAGAACAGCCCCCGCAGGTTGATGTCGACAATCCGGTCGTACTCTTCCGGCGTGTAGGTCTCGCACCGCTTGCGGACGTTGACCCCCGCCACGTTCACCAGCGTGTCGATGTGTCCGTGCCGTTCGAGAACCGTCGGCACCAACCGGTCAATATCCTCCAGTACAGCGACATCGCAGACCACGGTGTCGACGGGTTGATTCGGCGCGGCGATTTCGCGGGCGGTCTGCTCAAGGGTCGCCGCCTCGCGACCGGTGATGATCACCCGGGCCCCGCGCTGGGCGAAGCCTTCAGCCAACGCCCGGCCAATCCCCCGGCTTCCCCCCGAGACCAACACCACCTGCCCCGCCACGGAAAACAACTCGTCCGACATCGCCGTCAATTCCTCGTGAGTCTGCGAATGGCCCCCCAACCGCGAAGTGGCTGGGGGAAAAGCCTGCCCCAGCCGAGACAACGCTCTGCCCGGGCCAGGCTGGCCCCATGATGGCAACCGGGACCCGCCGCGCACAGGCCGCCAGCCCCCTGAGAACCTCGGGGGGGAAGAGGGGAGTGGCCCGCCCGGTCGCCGATGGGCGACAGACCGGGCGGGGGGCGACTATAGTTCCCGAATTCCAGTCGTGGCGTGGGACTGTCGGGGGGCAGCACCAGCCTTCGCTCGGCGCTCTGCTCCCCGCCGCCGGTCGAATTTTTGCCGAGTCGCGGGGGGGGTTCCTGCGGGTTTCGCTCACCCTTCGATGTCGCATGGCCGCTCACTCTTTGACCGACAACTCCCCTTCGATTTCTCCGTCTCGAAACACTGGCAACCCCGCCACCGCAGCGTCGCGATTGACCCCGCTGACCGGGCTGCGGTTTCTCGCCGCGTTGCACATTTTTGTGTTCCACATCGCCGCCATGCCCTCGCCCGATGAGATGCAGGCGATGGCCCAGGCGAACGCCGCCACCAGTGAATCGGCGGCCCCCGCCGTCGCTCCCGGGGAGACCACTCCCGGTGACATCGCGCCCGGCGAATCCACCCCGCAGGCCACGGCACCCGGTGAGAAACCTGCCAGTGAGAAACCTGCCAGTGAGAAACCTGCCAGTGAGAAACCTGCCAGTGAAAAACCTGCGGGAGGGGCCCCGGCGGCAGGCGAGGGGGGTGGCGGGACCGGACCTGAGCGCGGCCTCTACCGCGCGCTGCCTGCTCCCCTTGCCTGGCTGATCAAACGGGGCTTTGTTTCGACCGGGCTGTTCTTCCTGCTCTCGGGCCTGGTGCTGGCGTACTTGTACGTCGATGGCGACGGTCGGCAGACTGTTTCGACCCGCGACTTTCTGCTGGGTCGCTGGGTTCGACTCTATCCCCTGCACGTCGCCGTGCTCCCCCTGGTGCTCCCCATGCTCCTGGGAATGCTGTCGTTCTTCCCCGCCACCACCCTGTGGGGCGTGCCGGTCAGCACGCCGGCTTTTGTCGGAGCGACCGGCCTCATGTCGCTGGCGCTGGTGCAGGCCTGGTGCCCCGAGGCGGCCCTCACCTGGAACTTCGCCACCTGGGCCCTCTCCACCGTCACGTTCTTTTACGTCATGTTTCCTCTCGTCGTCCGACTGCTGCGAGGCTGGTCGCGCCCCGCGCTCTGGACCCTGTTCTGGCTCCTCCCCCTGCTGAATCTCATTCCCACCTGCGTGTTCCTCTCCCGCACCGACGGGAACTCGATGACCAACTACTTCTGGAGCGAGTTCGTCATGCGGACGCCGCTCTTCTGGCTCCCCCACTTCGTGATGGCGGTGGTGCTCTGCCGGTTGTGCCACATCAGCCGCCACGATCCCGCGTGGCAGTCCCGGCCCCAACCCCCGGCTGGCCCGGGCTGGGGCGATCTCGCCGCAATCCTGCTGCTCATCGTCATGATGACCCCCGACTCGATCTACCAGGGGCTGTTCCGGCTGGGGAGCAAGCCCCCCAACTTCGTGCTGCGGCACGGTCTGCTCGCCCCGCTCATCTGCCTGCTGCTGCACGAACTGGCGGTGGGGCGGGGCTGGCTCGCCCGGCTGTTGTCGCACCGCTGGCTCGCCACCCTGGGCGAGGCCAGCTTTGGCATCTTCATTCTGCAGGGGCCCATGCTGCTCCCGGCGCTGTTTCTGTTCGGCCCCCTGCTGCAACTGCTGCGACCCGCCTGCGAACGCTGGTTCGGCTCCCCCGAACAGGCCACCAACGCGCTCGAAGTGCTGCGGGTCACCCTCACCGTGCTGCTGGTGGTGGGACTTTCGCTGGTCAGCCTGCGGTGGTTCGAACGCCCCGTCGCCCGCTGGCTCCGCCGCAAGCTCGCGCTCCCCGCCTCGGCCAGTTAAGACACCACACCGACGCAACCGCCGGGCCGATGCGCTTTGGCTGACTGGCGCTGTGTGACGGCAACGCCAACCCGGTTCGGCCCACTGGCCATGCTCGCAGCGTTCAGGAAGCGTGCTGGCTGCCACGACACAACGCGGGCAGAGGGCAGCGCCCAGACGCGCTAAGGCGGGGGGCGGCGGATGGCGGATGGGCTGTCGAGAGGCGAGCCAGTTACTCGGCGGGATCGAACGGCGCGGTGCGGCCCGAGAACACCGCCTTGCCAAACCGGTGGGGCGTGTG
>CAIUHT010000193.1 GCA_903898975.1 uncultured Planctomycetaceae bacterium | reverse complement strand
ATGATGATCCCGCAGCTGGAAATGATGGTTCCAGTTCTCCGCATGGCGACCCGCACCCCTTCGATCTCGCCATGGACCCGCTGCTCCTCGTCGATCCGGGTCATGAGGAAGATGTTGTAGTCCTCGCCAATCGCGATCAGAATCGTGAAGAGAAACATGGGGACTTTCCAGTCCAGTCCCGCAAAGCCCGAGGGATCCATCAGCCAGAAGACCGCAAAGGTAGCCCCCAGCGCAGCGAAATAGCTGAAGAACACACTGGCAATCAGGTAAATCGAGATACCCGGCCTTCGCAGCAGAACGACCAGAATCAGAAAGACCGCTCCCAGAACCAAAAGGTCTATCTTCAGCTGATCGCCGTCGGTCACAATCTTGAGATCACGAATGCTCCCGGTCGGGCCCACGAAGTAGAGTCCGCTATTCTTGAGCGGTTGAAGCAGCTCGCCTTCTTCCGCGTCATGCGGTGCCGTGAGTGACTTGCGCAATTGCCGCTCAACTTCGTTGAGCAAGCGTATGCTCTCCCTGTCAAAGGGATCCGTTCTAAACACCACGTCGATCCGGGTGACGTGCCCCGCATGCGGCTCCACCGAACTGACGTAGTACTTTTCCGATTTCTTGCGGCCAACGCCTTTCTGAAACGGGGTCAAAGTAGCGCCCTGGCCAAGCGGCTCGAGCAGCGATCGCAGGTCAGCGATCGCCAGTTCATCGGCCCGCTCTTTCAAGCCCGCGCAGAGATGCGCAAGACCTGCCCGTCCCAAAGAGGAATTGAAATCGACCGCGGAATTCTCGATCAGGATCGTGAGCGGCCCGGCGTAACCTGCCGGAAAGTGCTCTTGAACGGCCTTTGCTCCCACCACGCTGCGGCTCCCCGGGGGGAGTTCGCTCAACAGGCCGTAACTCAGGTAGTCGTAGAGCCCCAGTCCCAACCCCGCCAGTGGTAACATCAGCAGGAAGCTTGTGAGTAGGACGGCCCCGGGCCGACGCAGGACCAGATCCCCGACATAATCCCAAAAGATCTGGAATCGATTGTAGGGGATCAGGCGGTTGACCATCCGCGTTCCCCAACCTGGGGTTTCAATCCGCTCCGAGCGACCATGGGGCCAGAACGCCACGCGGCCCATCAACCGCAACAGGGCGGGCGTGAGTGTCAACGACGCGACGAAGCCCACGACCAGTGCCAGCCCAATCCCAACACCCGCTTCCCGAAACTTCCCGAACTGGGCGAAGACCATCATCCCGATCCCGCAAATCACGGTGAAAGCGCTGGCTGTCAACGCCGCCCCCACCATGCCCAGAGACTCAGCCAGTGCCCTCGGGACACTGTGTCCCTTGTCCAGTTCCTCCTTGTACCGTGCAATCAAAAACAGGCAGTAGTCCACTCCGGTGCCGTAGACCACCACAGTGATGTAGACCTCCATGCCGACAAACACGGTGTATTTCCAACCCAGAAGCCACGGGGCTGGAACCTGTGTCAGCAGCACCAGGAGCGCGAGCGCTACCTCTACCGAAACCATGACAGTCAGCAGGGGGATCAGGGCCAGCAGTGGCGCACGATAGATTGCCGCCAGCATCAGAACCACCAGCACCACCGTCCACCGCTCGGTCGCCGCTGCACTCTCTTGTGCCGCCAGCAACATGTCACGCCCGACAGTCGCCGAACCACTCAATGCCAAATCCAGCCCCGCGGGAATCAGCGGCTTGCCTCCGGCAGTCACCCGCTGAGGCAAATCCTGCGTCAGCCACGTTTCGATCTTGCCAATCACCGGTACGTTGGCCCACGCCAGGAATTCATCCTTGAGTGGCACAATCACCAGGCAAGCATTACCCGACTCATTCCTGAGCAGGGGCCCCATCAGCCGGTCTTCTGGGCTTTTGATCTCAAGTGACGAATCCCCGGTTTCCAGGTTCTGAATGTCTTTCAAACCCGGGATAAGCACCTCGCGCAGAAAGGTATAGTCATCCTCCTCCAGGGGTTGCTGATACCGACGCACCACCACGACCACGCTGCTCCGCAGCAGATCTTCGGGAAATGCTTCTCCCAGAAGTTTCTCACCGGACAGACTTTGCATTTCTGCGGGCAGGAAGGTGAATTCCCCATCCTGAGCCACATCCCGCCAGTTCTTCACCACCCCCGGGCCAAGCCAGCGATCGTATCCTCGGACGTGCAGACCCACACTGGCCGCGAAGAGTGCCGCCCAGAAGGCCAAAACCCACCGCCAGTGGGTTGTTACCAGCTGTCCAAGCCGGGGAAACATCTCAGTCGGTTCTCTCCTGTCGCGATTCTAGTCTGCCACCCGCCTCGGGAACGTACACCGAGACCCAGCTGGACGCTACGCGCGCAGCCCGACTCCCGCACACCAAAGTCCTTCAAGCAGCAGGCTAGGGACCTTTACCAACCCCCGTCAATCGCTGCGCCAGTCCGCGACGCCAACTGTACTTATTTCGCACAGAACCGGCGATTCAGTCCCTCCCCAGTCGCCAAAACCCGCAAACTCGCACCCCACACCGTGTCTCCATGAAGCCATCCAGATCAGGCCCCGAACACACGTTTGCCTCACGGTTCATTTCAATGCGTCCAAAAACTGCCCATAGACCTGGTTGATCTCCGCAGCACTCACCACACCATCATGCACAAACAGCCCGTATCGCAAACGGGCACTCTCACCGGTTGCCAGCTTGTAAGGATCTGCTGGAAGTCCTCCATTGGTGTATGCCTTTTGTCCAAATGGGCTCAGGGTAAACAGCCCGTAGTCTCGGACATGAAATCGAGATGCTCGGAAGTTCCCGGGATGATCGAACAGCGAGATCCCCTTAATCTGGCCTTCAACCTGCCCGCTGTAGTCAACCCACTTGGACGTCTGGCCCCAACATTCCTTTTCCCCCACTTTACCCTCGGCATTCAAAATCCTGCCCCCCTGCTTTCCCCGCAGGGTGTCCGCCACCCGAATACCGAACATCCCCTCCTTGGTGTCGTCAAAAGTCACCTCGCCGCCCACTGCCCGAAAGGACGCATCGTAGATCATCAGGCGATTTGCAAAGAACCAGACATCGACCGACTCCTCCAGCAGAGGCTGCCCCTCGTTCCCCAGCCAATGATTCACCATCTTCAGTCGTGCCGGGTTCCCTTCGGGCTTCACCAAGTCAACCGATTTGTTGACGATCTTCCCCTTCTCGGCCCAGAACTTGATGCCATTCACCTCGTCAATCGAGCACCACACTCCCTTGTGATGAGGGTGATCTTCCGGATTCTCCAACGGCCTCACTACGCTGATCCCATCCGCGGCCCGCACCGGATGAAAGAATGGCTTGGGTTGGCTTGCCGCAGTCCGCAGTGTGGTGAATTCCATTCCCTGAATCGTGACGGTCACTCCCGCCTCGCCCCGGGTCAGTTTCACCGACTGTGCCTGAGCCGATCCAGCCACGCACCCCAACAGGCACACCATCCACGCCACTTGTCGTAACACGGCTCGCTCCTTAAAGCGGTTCACATCGGAATCTGACGGCTTACACGAACAATCGCACACAAGGGCTTGGGCGAGTGAAGGCCTGCGTGAATGAGGAATCGGTCAGAGGAACGACTTCAACTTAGTAGCTGGAATTCGGGGACCGACCGCCACGCGGAACTCCTCCTGGGGCATCGGCGACGCCCCTCGCGTCGTGACACCCTTTCATCGCAGGGCAGGCCTGTCGCAACGAACTCCGACCGCATCAGACCGACGAATGAGGAAAACGACAGACACTGTAAAAAGGTTCACAGCAGGTTT
>CAIUHT010000192.1 GCA_903898975.1 uncultured Planctomycetaceae bacterium | reverse complement strand
GGGCAATCTCCGCTGAAAAGCTGGGTTTCCCGGCAGATTCCCGCGCAGTGTCGCCAGAAAACGGAGGTCCCTGTCCGCCACCAGCTGAGGTGACTGGGCCGATTCGACCGTGTTGGCAGGGGGCCACCAATTCGGGCTTTTCTTGGACCAAGTGCCGAAAAAGAGTGGAATTTCGATTTCCGCTCGGCTATTTTCACCGATCAGCCATTGCCCATCCGAAGTGGATTGGCGGGGTGATGCGCGGATGGACGGGCTCCTGGCCCGCCGACAGTGACATTAGGACTGTGGTGTGATGAGCAACGAATCGACGAACCCGGAAGAAACCACACCGGCTCGCGTGCAGCTGAACCCGACTGTGGATCCCGAAACAGCGCGGGCCATTCCCTCGCTGGCACCTGAAGCGGCCGAAGCGGCCGCTGAGGGGGGCGTGACCAGTGAGGTGGAGCGAGGCCCGTTGGCCAGTTCCTTCACGACCGGGGAAGCGGTTGCGATTCCCGCCACGGAAAGCAAGCTTGACGCCGATCTCGAAGCCGAGATTGCCGCGGCGATGCAAGGGGTGAGCGACCTGTCGGCCGGGGGTGTCGAGCCTGTGGCCGAAGCGGCCCCCGCGACCGAAGCCAAGCCCGCCAAGGGGGGCAAGCAGCAGGGCCCGATCAATCCGGAAGAAGTGACGGCGGGAATGCGCCTGACCGGGAAAGTGGTCTCGGTCTATGGCGACAGCGTGATCCTGGACCTGAATGGGCAGGCGTCCGCCGCGGTGCCGGTCAAGAACTTCGAGTCGGGGAAGGTTCCGGCGGTCGGGGTGACCCTGGCGCTGGTCGCCGAGCAGTACGACGCGGCTGAGGGCTTGATCCGCTGCCGGGTGGCGACGGGCGGCGGGGTGTCGAAGCCCCAGGGGAACTGGGAGGCTGTGCAGACCGGCATGGTGGTCGACTGCATGGTCACCAAGACGAACAAGGGGGGCCTCGAGGTCAACGTCAGCAATCTGCGGGGCTTCATGCCGGCGGCCCAGGTCGATCTCGGTTTTTGCTCGAACCTGGAGCAGTTCGTCGGGCAGAAACTGCGGGCGGTCGTGCTGGAGGTGAACCCCCAGAAGCGGAACCTGATCGTGAGCCGGCGTCAGTTCCTGGAATCGACCCTCGTCGAGACCCGCGAGCAGGCGTGGAACAACCTGTCAGTGGGCCAGAAGGTCCAGGGCAAGGTGAAGACGGTCAAGGACTACGGGGCCTTCGTCGACCTGGGGGGTGTGGATGGCCTGCTGCACGTGAGCGAGATGTCGTGGAATCGACTCAATCATCCGCGTGACATCCTGTCGGAAGGGCAGGACATTGAAGTGCAGGTCCTGCAGCTGGACCGGGAGAAGATGAAGATCAGCCTCGGGCTTAAGCAGTTGCGCACCAGCCCGTGGCTGACCATCATGGAGAAGTACCCGATTGAGTCGACGGTTCGGGGCAAGGTGACCAAGGCGACCGAGTTCGGGGCCTTTGTGGAACTGGAACCCGGCCTCGAGGGGATGGTTCACATCTCGGAACTCGACTACAAGCGAGTGGTGCGGGTCACCGATGTGATGCAGGTGGGCAAGGAGTACGACCTGAAGGTCCTCTCCATCGATCCCAACAAGAAGCGGATCGCCCTGTCGTTGAAGGCGTTGTCACCGCGGCCTGAAGGGCCGAAGAAAGTCTCGGACGAAGATCTCGCTCCCAGCGCCTCGGCTGCCCCGTTCAAGCCCAAGCACAAGGGCCCACTCAAGGGGGGTGGCACGGGAAGTGGCGGATTCAGCTTCGGCCGGCCGACCAACTGACCCGAACGCAACTTCGCGTGGAGGGTGTTCTGGCCCCCTTCCGCGCGTCAGGGGACAGTCAACGCTGTCGCTGGCATCGTCAGTTACGGTCACGCGGCAGCAGCGGATGATTCGCCGCTGCGGGCTGCTTAAGCGAGTTCAGGTCGGCTGGTTTCTGTGCGGTTGTTTCCCGGGCAGGGTGGTCGGTGATCGACCGGCTCGATCGGCCACGAATGGTGGTCTGCGTTGGTTCGCGAATCGCAATCGGGCTGCCGCGGGATCGGTCGCATCCGGGCCACCCTGGGGTCGATGTGACCAGGTGCGACCACCAGCCGACTGGATGACATGAACCACGGTGCGAACTGCCGGGCGTCCAGGTCATCCCGCTGGATTACCTGGAAGTGACTGAGTTCCAAGGCACTCTTCTCCGTTTCTCAATCAAGTCTCGTCAACATGCCTCAGAAGATCTCTGTCGTCGCCGGTCGTGGGATTCCCCTGCTGCTCGACGACATCGATACCGACCGCATCATTCCCGCCCGCTACCTGCGGTGCGTGACCTTTGATGGGCTGGGTGAGCACGTGTTCGAAGACGATCGCCACCAGATGGCCAACCATCCCTTCGACCAGCCCCGCTTCGCCGGTGCCACGGTGCTGGTGGCGGGCCGGAATTTTGGCTGTGGCTCGTCGCGTGAACACGCGCCGCAGGCACTGATCCGCTGGGGCATCAAGGCGGTTGTGGGGGAATCGTTCGCCGAGATTTTCTTCGGCAACTGCATCTCGAATGGGGTCCCCCCGGTCTGCTGCAAACGGGACGATCTGGCGAAGCTCGCGGCGGCGATTGAAGCCGACCCGCAGGCCCAGCTGGAAGTCGACCTGGAGCGGGGCGAAGTCCGGCTCCAGGGTCGCGGCCAGACCCTGGCGGTGCCCGCGAGTCTGCCCCCCGGACCGCGGCAATCACTGACGACTGGCAACTGGGATTTCCTGGGGCAGTTGGTCGATGCCTCCGCCGAGGTCAAGGCCACCGCCGCCCGGCTTCCCTACCTGTCGGGATTCCATCAGCCCAGCTGATCAGTCGGCAGCGGAACACGCGCCAACTGACCCAAGAGAGGATCTGCGGGAACTGTTCGGAGCGGTCGCCCGTCGATGGCCCTGGGGCATGCCAGCTGAGCCTTGGGGCGCGGACCTGATGGCCAGGATCCGGATGGCTCAAGTCATTGGGAGCCCAGCCCTGACCACACTCGCCGGGACCGAAGGTGCCGGACCGCGGGACGGTTGGTCCGGCTCCGATCTGCCGGTCGAATCTCAGGTCTCAGGTCTCAGGTTCTCAGGTTCTCAGGTTCTCAGGTTCTCAGGTTCTCAGGTTCTCAGGTTCTCAGGTTCTCAGGTTCTCAGGTTCTCAAGTTCTCAGGCCGACGCGCTGGAGCAGATCGTTGGTGGTGCGATACGCCTCGGCCACCCACTCTTCAATGCGGTCGGGCTCGGGCGAGTATTCCAGCTCGATGGAGACAGCCCCGTCGATCTGCAGGTCTTTGATCGCTTCCAGGTAGGGGAGGAAGTCAACCACGCCCCGCCCCGGGGGAAGATCGCCATGCCGCTTGCCATCGCAATCGGAGATGTGCACGTGGATGGCACGGCCCCGCAGACGGGCCAACTCGGTTGCCGGAACCTGCGACAGGCAGAGATGCGAGATGTCGATGTTGGCCTGAACGGCGGGGTGGCCGACATCGTCGAGAAACCGCACCATGGTCTCGACACTGTTGACCAATGACAGGGGAAAGGGCTCGAGTTCGAGCGCGATCTGAACTCCCAGGTCGGCAGCGTCGCGGGCCAGGACCTGGCAGTTCCTGACCGCCGTCGCCCACTGCTCGGCGGGGGGAATGACCTCCTGGTTCCAGATGTATTCTCCCAGCACCAGCAACACGTTCTTCGCCCGGTACTCCCGGGCCAGTTCCAGGTAGGCCCTGACCCGTTCGACACTGAAGCGCTGCACGCTGGGGTTGAAGTCGACCAGTCCCACGGCGACACAGGCCAGGGAGACGATTGGCAACCCATGCCGATCACATTCGGACAAGATGAGCCGCCGCTCTGCGGGGGAAAGATCGAGCGGATCGGCGAAGATGTCGATGGTGTCGAAGCCCAGTTCACGGGTCTTCGCAATTCCCCAGGCGGTATCGCGTCCCGCCTGGGCCCACGCCGAGTTGATCAATCCCAGTTTCATTCCCACACACCGCGCCCTTGTCGCGCGGTTCCACATCAGGAGAGCAGAGAGAGTTTTCCTGGCCTTCCCGCAAAGTGAAACTCCGCGGACGGGCCAACACGATGCCATCAGACGCGCACGGTGTCGTTGCGGGGCCGGGGCACAAACCGCAGTTCGAAGTCATCCACGCAGAGCCAGCTGCCGAGCCCCGGGGGAACCCGGAGTGTGCCGGGCGAAGACTTGGTCAGTTCCAGGGCCAGGCCGACCCCCATCTCAATCTCGTTGGCTCCGTCGTCCTGGCTGCGCAGTTTGCGTTTGAGCCGGAGTTCGCGGTACTCCCCGCCACGATCAAAATCGAGATCGACGGGGACACTCGCGAACTCGCGATAGCCCGCGAGTGGGTTCTTCGCCAGGTCGCGGTACCCAAAGAGCACGAGGCGGGCGGTGAAGTTGAGAGCCAGCAGATCGCGGTAAGTTGCGAAGTCTCCGCCGGCTGCGAGCCAGGCGACAATCTCGAACTCGCCCGCCCGCGGATTGCGGATTTCCTGGGTGAGCGTCAGGCGTGCCCCCTGCGAGATCTCTCCCGGGGTACCCTGTCGGGCTGCGCCGTCGGGTCCCCAGCCAAACCCCAGGGCGGCGCAGTGCCGCCCGGAGCGGGCCTGGCGAGGGTCATCCAGCACCCGACAGCCCCAGGGGAATTCCGCGGGATTCACTGAGGCCAGGGGAGTGGCCCGCCAACCCTTCAGCCGCGCTGTCCCCCCCAGGGGCGCGAGGGGAATGGGGTCTTCGAACGAGGTGTTCCGCAGGGGATCTTGTGAAAACGGGGGGACCAGTCCGAGATTGCCCGCCGGCTCCACCCGCTCGGCGGTTGCCGGTCGGTCACCCAGCAGGGACGCGAGGGGCCGCCCCAGGGTCGCCGCCATCGGCCGCCCGGACGCATCGGGAAAGGTAGCCGAAGCACCGATGCCCAGCAGGTGCAGAATGGTCGCTGTCAGTTCCTGGGGCTCCATCCGGCCGTCACGGGGGTAGCCCCCCTGCCGATCACTGCTCCCCAGGACCTGTCCCCCGGCAATCCCGGCCCCAGCGAGGGCGAAGCTGAAGACGTGTCCCCAGTG
>CAIUHT010000191.1 GCA_903898975.1 uncultured Planctomycetaceae bacterium | reverse complement strand
GGTCGAGTAGGCCAGCACCCGCTTCAGGTCGTGCTGCGTGAGGGCGATCAGGGCGGCCAGCAGGGCAGTGATGCCACCGATCAACGCCACAAACACCTGGGCGTCGGGGGCGGCCTGGAAGAGCGGCGTGCAGCGGGCCACGAGGTACACCCCCGCGGTCACCATTGTCGCGGCGTGAATCAGGGCCGACACCGGGGTGGGCCCCTCCATCGCATCGGGCAGCCAGACATGCAGTGGGAACTGGGCGCTCTTGCCGATCGCTCCGGTGAAAAGGCACAGGCAGATGGTGGTCATCAGGGCGGGATTCGCGGCGGCGATGCGAGCCAGCCGACCCGGCTCCAGCACCTGGGCGATCTCGGTGGTCCCGAAGGTGGTCCAGATCAGGAACACGCCGACGGCGAAGCCAAAGTCACCAATGCGGTTGACGACAAACGCCTTCATCCCGGCCGCCGCGGCCTCGGGCTTTTCGTACCAGAAGCCGATCAGCAGGTAGCTGCACAGACCAACCGCTTCCCAGAAGACAAAGAGCTGCAGGAAGCTGGACGACAGGACCAGCATGATCATCGAGAAGACGAACAGCCCGACAATCGCAAAGAACCGCCAGTAACCCCGTTCGCCATGCATGTAGCCCGAGGCGTAGATCACGACGAGTGTTGCCACGAACGTCAGCATCGCCAGCATGGTCGCCGAGAGCGAGTCGACCCGCAGCGCGATTGACAGATCGAGACCGGGCGAGGGACTTTCGGCCCCGGGGACCTGGGGCTCGGCAATCTCCATCCAGCGGTACAGCGTCACGGTCTTGGCCGGAGAACTGTCGGACGGGGCTCCCGCCAGCTGCGACACCAGCGCCAGCGCGCAGAGGCAAGACAACCCGCAGGCCAGGGCCACCGGCCAGTGGCTCCCTTCCTTCAGCCAGCGAGCGCCAAGCACCGCGACCACCAGGCAGGCCAGCAGCGGGAACAGGGGGATCAGGGTCGCAAGTGTGTCAATCATGGGTGGCGACTCCTTCCCGGGTGGCCGGGGAGGCCGCGAGAGTTCGAGACCCCGATCCCGTCGGGGACGGTTGAGTGACACCCGGGAGCCGGCCTGCGGGGCTCAGCTTGGGCCACTGCGGCACCGGTTGTTCGGCGTCGGGCCCCTCAGTGGTCACATCGTCTTCAATGGGAGCGATCTCCGATTCCCGCAGTGTCTGCCAGAGCGAGACATCGAGCGATTCGCCCCGTCGGAACAGCACGACAAACAGGGCGAGGGCGACTCCCGCTTCCGCAGCAGCCAGCGCGAGGCTGAAAATCGCACCAACCTGCCCCCCCCAGGTGCCGTGGTACGAACTGAACCCAACGAAGGTCGTGGAGACTCCCTGCAGCATCAGTTCGGCGCACAGGAAGATGACAATGAGGTTGCGACGGGTCAGGAAGCCAACCGCCCCCAACGAGAACAGCACCGCCCCCAACACGAGGTAGTTGTTGAGCCAGGGGTCATTTCCGAGCATGACTGTCCTCGATTCGGTGACCGGCGATCAGCAGGGCGCCCACCACGGCGGCCAGCAGCAGCAAGCCGGTGATTTCGACGCTGACCACATGGTCCAGGAACAGCGTTTTGCCCAGCCCGCGAACGTGTGTCTCGGGGGCGGGGTCGATCAGCGATGCGGGGGCCGCGGCCGCCTGCAGGGCCACAGCCGAAGCGGCGGGACGGTGTGGACCGCCCGCCTGGGGGTCGCGCCCCTCTGTCCGCAAACCCAGGTGCAACGTGGCGATCAGCACCGACGCCAGCAGCAGACCGGTCAACGTGGCCAGGAAGGGCTCGCGCGAGACGCGATCGGACGGGGCCGCTCCATTCGGCTGGGCCAGCATGATCACGAACAGAAACGTGACGACAATCGCCCCGGCGTACACAATCAGGGTCGCTGCCGAGAGAAATTCGGCCCGCTGCAGCAGGTACAGCCCCGAATTCGACAACAACACCAGGGAAAACCAGAGGGCCGAATAGACCGGATTGCGAGCGGTGATCATGAAGACCGCCGCCAGCACACTGACCCCCGCCAGGGCATG
>CAIUHT010000190.1 GCA_903898975.1 uncultured Planctomycetaceae bacterium | reverse complement strand
GCGGGATTTCCACGCGACTATCCTGCATCTGCTGGGCTTTGATCACGAACGACTGACCCACCGCCACGCCGGGCTCGATTTCCGCCTCACCGGAGTCGAACACGCCCGCGTGGTCGAGGAGATCCTGGCATGAAGCGGTTCACCTCTTTCCTGCTCTTCGTCGCGCTCGTCGCCGGTGCCACCGCGCCGCTGCGGGCCGACTCCTTCAGCGAGCAGATCCGGCCCCTGCTGGCCGAGTACTGCGTCACCTGCCACTCGACCGAAAAACAGCAGGGTGAACTCGACCTCGAGCGGTTCCAGACGCTCGCCCAGGTCCGTCGTGACCCCGATGTCTGGGAACGCGTGCAGGAACAACTGGCCTTGGGCGAGATGCCCCCCAAGAAGGCCAAGCCGCTTCCCGCCCCGCGCCAGAAACAGCTCGCCGACTGGACGCGGCAGACTCTCACCGACATCGCGCTGGCGAGTGCCGGTGATCCGGGGCCAGTCGTGCTCCGCCGGCTTTCCAACCACGAGTACGGCTACACGCTCCGCGATCTGACCGGGGTCGCCACGCTCGATCCGGCCCGCGAATTCCCCGTGGACGGGGCCGCGGGCGAAGGCTTCACCAACGCCGGTGCGGCACTTGTCATGTCCCCCGCGCTGCTCGCGAAGTACCTCGACGCCGCTCGCGAAGTCTCGCGCCACCTTGTGCTGCTCGACGAGGGGGTGCGGTTCTCCCCCAGCCAGTCCCCCCAGGACTGGACCAACGAGGCACTGGCCAGGATCCGCCAGTTCTACGCCCGCCACACCCTCCCCACGGCGCTCATCAACGATGTGGGCGGTACCGGACCGGTGAAGAACGAAGGGGGGGCAATTCCGCTCGCCCGCTACCTCGACGCCTTGCAGGGGCGCGGCAGCCGCGAGGGGTTGAGCCCCCGTTACCTGACCCGGCTCGAACAGGCCCTGGTCTCGTCCGAGCCCGCCCCGCTGCTCGAACCTCTTCGTCGCAAGTTCCGCGAGAAGACCCTCGCCCCGGCCGATATCGAGCCCTGGCAGAAGATGCTGTTCAAGTACAACACGGTCGGGCACATCGGCCGGCCGAACGGGCCCAAGACCTGGCAGGAACCCGCCTCGCCACTGGTGGCCAGCCGTGAGTTCCGCGTTCCACTCGAACCGGGCCGCGACACGAAGCTGTTCCTCTGGGCGGGGACGGCTGGAGATGGACCGACCGACGATGAAGTGATCTGGGAGAATCCCCGGCTGGTAGCGAAAGACCGCCCCGATATTCCGCTGGGGAGTGTCGCGGAGCTGGTGCGGCACCTCGAGGCGGCCCGGGCCCGGTTGCTGGCCGACGCCGAACGCTGCCTGGCCGCCATCGCCGCCGGCACCGATGACGCTCCCGCCGAGTCGCTGAAGGCGTGGCGCGACTACCTGGGGTTCGGCACCACCAGCCTCGAGCCCCTGATGACCCGCAAGATCGAGCGTACGCCCGACTACGCGTTCATCCAGGGTTGGGGGGGAGATCGGGACCTGAGCGTCCTGGCGAACTCGTCGGACAATCGGGTTCGCATCCCGGGCGTGATGGCTCCGCACAGTGTCGCCACGCACCCCGCCCCCGATCGCGCCGCCGTGATCGCCTGGCTCAGCCCCCGGGCGACTCGCAAGTTGACCGTTTCAGGCCGCGTCACCCACGCGCATCCCGAGTGTGGCAACGGCGTGACCTGGACGCTGGAGGTGCGTCGCGGGGCGGCGGTCGAACGCCTCGCCTCGGGTGTCTCGCAGGGAGCCAAGGAGATTCCGCTGGGTCCCTTCGAAAATGTCCGCATCGAGGCGGGGCAGGTCGTGGCGCTGGTCATTGGCCCCCGCGACGGGAACCACGCCTGCGATATGACGGCGATTAACCTCACGCTCGCCGACGGCGAGCAGTCGTGGGATCTTGCTCGCGATGTCTCTCCGAATATTCTGCAGGGGAACCCCCATGGAGCGTGGCACTTTTTGAGTCAGCCCGCGACCGCGGGGACCGCCTCCGAGCAACCCCCGGCGGTCGCTGCCTGGACCCGCGACCCAACTCCGGCGAATGCGGCGAAAGTCCGCGAGTTCTTCGCCGCCGACCTCCCCCTCACGCACCCGTTGCTCAACCCGGCCCTCCAGGCCTTCAAGCCAGCACAGGCCGCCGCACCCCTCAAGGTCCGCGCTCCCGGTGTGTTGGAGCTGCAGATTCCCGCAGCGCTCGCCGCGGGTCGCGAAGTGGTGCTGACCGGTCGCCTGGCCGGGACTGGCGAGGGAACGGTGCAACTGCAGGTCGCGACGACCGCTCCCACCACTCCGGGCGACCAACTGCTGCCTGGATTGCCAGTGGTGGCAGTCCCCGGCAGTCCCGGTGGAACTCGGTTCGACGCCGCGTGCGGCGCGTTCCGCGAGCTGTTTCCGGCCATTCTCTGCTACAGCACCATCGTGCCGATCGACGAAGTGGTGACACTCACCCTGTACCACCGCGAAGACGAACCGCTGCAACGACTGCTGCTCTCGGAGGCCGAGACCGCCGAGTTGAACGCCTTGTGGAACGAACTCCTGTTTGTCAGCGAAGCACCTCTCAAGCAGGTCAATGCGTTCGAGCAGATCTACCAGTTCGCCACGCAGGATCGGCCCGACCTCGTCAAGGAATTCGAGCCCCTGCGGGCCCCGACCCACGCCGCCGCCGCCGCGTTCCGCGAACGGCAACAGGCCGCCGACCCCCGGCAACGCGAGGCCCTGCTCGACTTCGCCGCCCGGGCCTGGCGACGTCCGCTCACCGACGCCGAACTGGCGCAATTGCGCTCCATGCCCCCCCGGCTCATGCTGGTGCGGATTCTTGCCTCGCCCGCGTTTCTCTATCGGGGGGAACGCCCGGCGGCCCAGACCGCTCCCGTCAACGACTGGGAACTGGCGACCCGGTTGAGCTACTTCCTCTGGTCTTCGGCACCCGATGACGAACTGCGGACGCTGGCGGCCCAGGGGCGGCTGCGCGATCCCGACATCCTCGCCGCCCAGGCCCGCCGGATGTTGAAGGATGACCGCGTCCGCCGCCTGGCGACCGAGTTCGGCTGCCAGTACCTGCACGTTCGCGACGTCGCCAGCCTGAACGAAAAGAGCGAACGGCACTTCCCCACCTTCACCGCCGTTCGGGCTTCGATGCAGGAAGAGGTGACCCGCTTCTTCATTGACCTGTTCCAGAACGACCGCAACGTGTTGTCGCTGGTCGATGCCGACCACACCTTCCTCGATCCCCTGCTCGCCGAGCACTATGGCATCCCCTTCCAGGGGACTGGCTGGCAGCGGGTGGAGGGGCTGCGGCAGTACGGCCGCGGGGGCGTCCTCGGCTTCGGCGCGACTCTCGCCAAGCACTCGGGGGCCTCCCGCACCAGCGCGATTCTACGGGGCACCTGGCTGGGCGAAGTGGTGCTGGGGGAACGGATTCCCAACCCGCCCCAGGGGGTTCCCACTCTCCCCGAAGAGCCCCCGCAGGGCCTGAGTGAACGCCAGTTGATCGAGCGCCACAGCACCGATCCCGCCTGCGCGGGATGTCACCGGCGTATCGACCCCTACGGCTTCGCCCTCGAGGGCTTCGATGCGATTGGTCGACGCCGACCGGCCGAGACCAGGACCACCCTCCACGACGGGACCGAAGTGGACGGGGCCGACCAGTTGCGGGCCTACCTCGCCACCCAGCGCCGGGACGATTTCCTCCGCCAATTCAGCCGCAAGCTGTTGGGCTACTCCCTCGGCCGCGCGGTTCAGACTTCCGATCTGCCCCTGCTGGACCAGATGGTCCGGCAGAAGGGGGGCCAGATTGGCGATCTGGTGGAACAGATTGTCCGCAGTCCCCAATTCCGCGAGGTCCGGGGTACCGCCATTGCCGCCGGACAGTAAACTGGAGCAGTGCTGCGGGGCCCCCTGGCGGGCAGCTGCGGCAACTTCACCCGGCCGGGGCCCCTGTTGCAGTCGGTGGGCTTCGCGATTGCGGTGACGGTGGCTGATTCCTGCACAAGTTCGCGTTCGACAAGTTTCCGGTCGGCCAGACGGTTTCACCGCTTGGGCCGGGCTCCTGTTCAGTCCCTGCCACTCCTTCCTTCCCATCTCTGAGTCCGGGAGAACATTCGATGATGACGCATCGCTTTTCGCGGCGAACTTTTCTGCGCGGGGTGGGTGTCACGATGGCCTTGCCATGGTTCGAGTCGCGCACCGTCTGGGGCGACGAGACACCGGGCCGGGAGGGAAGCGAGGCGCCAGTCCGGCTGTGCGTGACCTTCTCGGGGAACGGCTTCCACTCGCGGGAGTGGTGGGCGAAGGGAGAGGGGAAGGGAATGGAGCTGGGGAAGGTGCTGGCCCCGCTCACCGACTTCCGCGAGAAGCTGCTGTTTGTGCGGGGGCTGTATCACGAGGAAGCCCGCAAGGGGAACATCCACAGCTCGCAGACGGGGAACATGCTCTCGGGGGCGCCCATCGCCAGCGGGGGTGAGATCCGCTCGGGCACCAGCTTCGATCAGCTGGTGGCCCAGGTCTACGGGCGGAGCACGCGGGTTCCCAGCCTGGTGCTGGCGTGCGAGACCTCGAACCCCAGCGTGCACAAGAACTACAGCATGCTTTACAGCTCGCACATTTCGTGGAGCACACCCACCACCCCCACGCCGCTTGAACTGTATCCCGCCCTGGCCTTCGACCGGCTGTTCAAGGACGAGGCCTCGCCGGAAGACAAGAGCGTGCTCGACGCCGTGCTGGCCGACGCCCGCGACCTGCGGCGGGGAATCAGCACGGCCGACCAGCGGAAGCTGGACGAGTATCTCGACAGTGTCCGCGAGATCGAGACGCGGATTGCGAACGCCGGTCAGCGGGGCGAACTGCAGGGCTGGCGACCGACGCTGGAGAAGCCGAACATCACCCGCCCGGCCGATGGCATTCCGCAGGATGTCGCCGAGCACATGCGGCTGATGATCGACATCCTGGTGCTGGGCTTCCAGACCGACACGACGCGGGTGGCGACGCTGAAGCTGAACAACGACCACAGTGCGTTGCGGTTCCCGAACCTGCCCAGCGTGGAGCAGGCGGGGCACGGCATCGACTACATGATCCACCACCTGCTGTCGCACAGCGACGGGGCCGACTGGCTGAAGGTGAACCAGTTTTTCATGGAGCAGTTGGCCTACCTGGCGGGGCGGCTGGAGTCGATCCGCGAGGGAGATCGCACGCTGCTCGACAACACGATGCTGATGCACTGTTCGAGCATGATGGCGGGCGCGATGCACAACAACGACCAGTTGCCGGTCATCGTGATTGGCGGCGGCGGTGGCCGACTGAAGGGAGGCCGGGTCCTCGACTACACCGGCCAGCCCGACCGGCAACTTTGCCG
>CAIUHT010000189.1 GCA_903898975.1 uncultured Planctomycetaceae bacterium | reverse complement strand
TCGGGGCTGGGGCAGCTGGCATCGCCGCCACCGGGTTCCTGGTGATGTCCGTGTCGCCTGGTTTTGGTGCGGCCAGAACGACCGGGGTCAACGGCCGCTCGGGGACGACCTCGTCCAGGCGCGCTTCCCAATAGGGCGTCTCGGCCAGCAGCACCTCCTCTTGCAGATCAATTAGCAACCCCGGTTGCTGTAACAGGCGGTTCAGCCGCTCGCGGGGCAGCGCGGAGAGCCCCTTCTCCAGCACCGCGTCGTGGTACTCACCCAGCACCTCCGCCAGCGTGTCGTCGTGGGCCGACAGGGGCACCAGGCACCGCAGTTGTTCGATGACCCGGGCGAGGTCCCCTGAAACCAACGCGGCTTCCAGCTCGGCGACCACGCGTTCGACACCCGAGCCGGCTTGCAACAGGTCCAGCAGTTCGAGTTCCGTTGTCATGTTCAGTCGCTCCCCAGCTTGCCCTGGACACAGGGCTTGAGTGATGTCAACGCTCGGCTCAGGTGCGATGCCACCGTGTTGTCGGGCATCGCCAGCACCTCTGCGATCTCGGTGTTTTTCCAGCCCCCTTGCCGCAACAGTGCCACCAGTCGCTGCTCGTCGCTCAGCCCCTCCAGGCAGCCTTGAAGTGCCCTCAGCCGCCGTTCCAGCTCCAGCCTGTCCTCTTCCACCGCCACCCGTTCAGGCGGAACTGTACCCTCCCGCCCAGCGTCTCGGTGACGACGAGCCTCGCGGGCACACCGCTTCCGCTCGTCCTTCACCAGGTTCTTCAGAACCGTGAACAGCCAGCCCCGCACGTGAAACGCCGCCCCATGTCGGGCCAGGATCTGCTGGTTGATCTGCGACCAGTCCGCCGGAACCGTCGCGTTCCCCCGGGCCAACAGCGGCTTGATCTCTTTCAGCCGCATCAGCCACTTCAGCAGCTCCTCGTTGTCGACTGGCCCACACTCTTCTTCCCGCTCGGCGTCGCTCTCCTCAACCGGCGCCAGCGACTGCTCGGCTCGCCAGCGCTGCTGCAACGCCTCCCAGTCGCGGTCGAACTGCGACGGGCTGGCCGACTGATTCCGCAACGCCGCGTACATCCGTTGCCGGAACTGGGTCAGGCACTCCCGCCACGCGGGGCTCGCGGCACTGCTCTCCCCCAACGTGCGTTCCGTCTCCAGCAGTTTGTGCAGCCAGCGCAGTGGAGACGACGTCGGGGGCACACTGTTTGGGGCGGCGCTTTTCGCTGTCGGCGGCTCTCTCCCCGCCTTGGCCTGGGCCCGCAAAGTGAGTTCCTGCCACAGCGCTTCCTGCTGCCGGGAATCCGCATTCCGGCTCTTCAACTCCTGCACCAGTTGCACCAGGCGAACAAACCGAATGCAGGTGGTCCCGACCAGGTCGTCCTCCGTGACAGGCAACGCCGGTCGTTCGTCACAGAGCGTGGCGGCGTGCCGGGTCAACGCGAGGCGGTGCCTCTCAACCAGCCGTGTCATGGCGTCGGCGTCCCCCGCCAGCACCTGCTGCCACAGGGCAGCATCCTCTGGGGATACCGGCTTCCTCTCTCCCATGGCCCCACCCACCCCTGTGTCCGGTTCCAATGCCGTCCCGATTCTCGCCGGTCCGTTGTGATCAAGCCGGAATGGCCTCCCAGCGTGGCTGCGGTCGGCCCGCCCTGTGTCCATCGTAGGGGGGGAACCTTGGACATCACAACACCTCGCAGCAGGGGGCAGACTGGACGGACGGCCACGCTCGCCGTGGGGCTGCGCTGGAATTGGCACCACACCAATTCGCCGTCTACTCAGACAACGACACTCCCCCAAAAGCCTTGCACGAACGCTTGCGCCTGGCCGGGAACCACTCCGCTCCCCGCAGGCTTTTTTTGCTGGCCTTTAAACCTCCTCGCCCCAGCCGTCTGCCCCACATTCCCGTCTTTCCGCCTGTCAGGGACTCGACTCCTCTGAAAGCTCTCAAAACCTCCCGCCCAACACCGCAGACATTCCAGCCCCTCACGACCTCCCGCAAGCCAAAGGCTCCCCGCCCCGGGTCATCGCGAAAGTTTTTGGAAAAATCCTGCAAGCTTCGCAACCCGTCGTCGTTCACTCGGCAGACCTCCCGCGATTCACCGGGGTGGCGAGCAGGGTGCTCCCGCCGGATGAGTCCCGTGGGTGTGGTCGTCTTCACCTGGAGTCTCCGATGCTTGCTTCGTTCCGTTCTCGTATCAAGTCGTGGGTTGTGTTCGCTGTTGCTGCCTGGATGGTCGCCGGGAGCCCGGCTCTCCGTCGCCAGGTGCTGGGGACCGCCTCCTCCGCCACCCGCGCCGTCTACCAGACCCTCGCCAGCCGCCTCGACCGCGAGGCCCAGCAGTTCGACCGCGAACGCACCGCCGAAGAACAGCGGATCGAGGGGCTCCGCCAGCGGCTGGCCACTGCCACCAGTGAGAGCGAACGCAGCGCCATCACCCGCGAAATCCGCGATGGCGAGGCACGCCTGATCGCCGCCCAGGCCGATCTCGGGCACGTTGTGCGCGATGCCCAGGTCGTTGTGGAGACCGGCGATCAGATTGGCGAATCGTGGCGCGTCGCCCGCGGCTACAGCGGCGCCACCCGCTCGGCGCTCGTGGCCCAGGTCCAGGAAAGCCGGACCGAGAGCAGCCGGCTCAGCAAAGAAAACGCCTGCCAGGCCTCGGAAGTGGCCGCCCTGAAGGAGACGCAGGCCACCACCGCCGCCCAACTGGTGACCGCCGCGGAACTCCTCAAGGAGGCGCGCCAGCAGCTCGAGGCGTCGCAGCGTTCGGTGGAATCGGCGGCGACCACCACCAGCCGCTGACCGGTTGTTTCCACCCAATTGTTCCCGGCCAGTTGTTCCCCGCCGGTTGTTCCCCGCCAGTTGTTCCCAGCCGGTTGTTCCCGGCCGGTCGGGATCGGCCCGGCCGGCAAGTCTCCCACGCTTCGTCCCCGGGGGGCGGACTTCTCCGCCCCCCCCCCACGCGGACTGACTCCCAGTCGCCCCGTCCGGCTGGCAGACCTTGTGACCGACTTCCCACTGCGAGGACACCACCATGCCCCAGCTGCCGCTGTCAGACCCGCCCCCGTCCGCAGCCACCTCCCGAGCGCAGATGCTGCTGAGCGGGCTCTGCCTGTTCCTCGCTGTCGTCTTCGCCCCCGCCGGTC
>CAIUHT010000188.1 GCA_903898975.1 uncultured Planctomycetaceae bacterium | reverse complement strand
GGCCGCGGATTTCCTCGGGGGTGTAGATTTCGGCGATTGCCTCGGCGACGCGCTTTATAGGAATGGCGAACCCGATGCCCTGGCCTTCGCGGTATACCGCCACATTAATGCCGATGATCTCGCTGCGCAGGTTGATGAGCGGGCCGCCGCTGTTGCCCGGGTTAATCGCCGCATCGGTCTGCAGCAGGTTGCGATAAGCCTGGTTCTCGGCTTCCACATCCCGCACCAGCGAACTGATGATGCCCAGGGTCACGGTGTGCTCGTAACCCAGGGCGTTCCCGATGGCGATCACCGTCTCACCCAGCTTCAGGTCAGACGAGGTCCCGATGACCGAAACCGGGAGCGGGCGGGGAGCGTCGATCTTGATGATCGCCAGGTCGTGGACGGGGTCGACATCGACAATCGAAGCGTCGTAGCTGGCGCCGTCGTGCAGGGTGGCCCGCAGGGTTTCGACGCGGGCGACCACGTGGTGGTTGGTCAGGATGTAGCCCCGTTCATCGATGACCACCCCCGTTCCCATCCCGTTGAGCTTGCGATCGCCTCCCGATTCGAAGGCCGAGTCGCGGACCAGCTGCGTCCGCTCACTGTGGATGTTTACCACCGCGGTTTGGGCGCGTTCGACCGCCTTGACCACCGGGGTCTGGCGGAGATCCGATCCCGACGCGGGCGCAACCAGCGCACCGAGGGTACAGACCAGAAGGAACAGGCGTTGAGCGCAGACTGCTGTCGGCATGCCGGGCACTTTCAGCGACAGTGACGTCAGCCCGTCAGACGGGACGGGTGCGGCCACCTCGGTGAATCGTTTCGACCTCTCTCCATGGCGACGACGCGGAGACCGCGGCGTCACGATGGAGCAAATCGTCCGCATCGTCAAAACTGCTTGAAGCCCACCCGGGGTTGGCGCATAGCTTGCCCAACTGGACCCCGGTTGGGCTGTGCGGGTTGTGCGGCTTCCCCAGGGGGTCAACCCGGCCCGGAGCCGGGTTTTTCGCCTCTGAAATTGAAGAATCCGACCCGGTACCAGTCAGCGAGCCCGGGCCCGGTTCCGGTTCAATCCGAACGATCAGCACAGCTTCGCACGCGGCTCGCTGTGCCCGCGAACCCGCTGCCGGACCGGAGGCATAATCGTTACAATTTACCACATCGGCAGGCTCCTCCCCGTGAGCAGCCTCCGCGACAGATCAGCCCATCCTCAAATCCGCTGCCACCCCTTCCACAGGCACCGAGTCCCATGCCGAAACGCGAGAAGCTCGAGGCACTGCTGCAAGAGAGCCCCGATGACACGTTTCTGAACTACGCCCTGGCGCTGCAGTTGGCCGCCGAGGGAGACTTGCGGGGCGGGATTGACCGGCTGACGCGTCTCAGCGAGCGCGAGCCGGGCTACGTGCCCACCTGGTTCCAGTTGGGTCAGCTGTTGACGCAAGCCCACGAAACCGAGCGGGCCAAGCAGGTGTTGGCCAAGGGAATCGAGGTGGCCAGGCGGTCGGGAGATCAGCACGCCGAGGGAGAAATGCGGGGCCTGCTCGACAGCCTCCCCTAGACTACCAGGAATCGCTGCCGTGGTCGGACGGGGGCTGGTGGCTGCTTGTGCCTGGGTCAGCCAGGGGCTTGGGAGACTCGGCACGCGGAGTTCAGTTCCGGCAGCGACGTGAACGCCGACACAAAACTGCTCCCCGGCAATTCACAGCCTCGTGGGACGCGCTGTGGCGTTGCCCACCACGCTGCCTGTGCCGATGGGCTGCTTCCCCGAATCAAAAAATCGGGCACTCGACGGGGGGGGCGACACCAATTCCACCCCCAGGGGGGAGGCCCGCACCGTTGTCGCCCCGATCACTTGGGCGGTCACTGCTGCCTGCGGGGAACTCGGAAGCTGGGGTAGACCCGCGTTAGCGGATGACGCTGTTTTCCGGGTGAAACTGATACCGCAGCAGGTCTTCCTCGGGACCGGCCAACACGGCGTTGGCACCTTTCGAGCGAAGCCGATCGAGCAGTTTGTGGTCGATCGTTTCCGTTTCGGGCATCGTCCAGGGAATCAGGATGCCAGGCATCGCCAGCACGAGGAACTCACTGCCAGCGGGCGCGTCCCCATCGACGAGGCGGGGGGCTTCCACAATTTCCAGGTCCGCCCCTGGGAGAATCCAGGAGGTCGTGGAGGAGGGCGATCCCGAGGCGTTGAAGCAGTCGGGCATCCGCGCCAACACATGCATGTTGGCCGGGTCATCCCAGGCCTTGTGGAACTGGTAGCTGTTGTAAAGTTCGGTCTGCCCGAGGAACGGCAGCAGTGCGACCCGCCAACTGTGGGGCGGTTCAGTGGGGTTGCGCCGTTCGCTGGTTTGCGGCCAGCGACCGTAAGTCTCTCGGAAGCCTTCCAGCCCACGGGACAGGGCGCGGGCCGCGGCCGGTCCATGCCCCGCCTCCAGCCTGTCCCGCCACTCCATCTCTCCGCTCAAATCCAGCCACTTGACTGGCCCCCGCCAGATTCTCGCCCTCCCGACAGTTTGAGGCTGCAGTCGAGCATAGTCTTGGAAGTTGACAGCCAACTGGCTCAGCCACCTGCTCAAGTCAGATTGGGCTGACTCAGCAGAGGCTTCCGCTTGGGCCCGGTCATGTTGTGCCCAGTCATGCATCCGCGAACCCAGGGTCTGCAGCAGGGCCTGGGTCGGTTGATCGACCTCCGCTCCGTCCCGGTCGCCAGAAACCACTGCCGCCAGTTCCAGTTCGTGGGCGTCGGTTCCGGCACAGTTCAGCAGCAGCACATCGGTCACTTGGCCAATCGCCTCCAGCCTCGCCAGGATCTCCTGCCACTCCGGTCGCAATTGTGGGGTCGACGGAGAACCCGATTTCGCCGCCTTCGTCACCTTCGCATTCAACTCGCGAACCCCCTCCGATGTCAGCATGAGGCGGACCGCTGCGCGACTCTGGCGATCCCAGGCCTGCTGCCATCCCACCGTGGGAGTCGTTTTCGCATCGGCGACCAGGCTCAGCTCCAGCTCCTCTGGCTTGGTGGTGATGATCACAATCCGCTCATCGACCAGCCGGGTGCAGATCCCCCGATTCGGCAGCAACCGGAACGGAGACCACTCGCCTGCGAGGTTCCGATCCAATCCGGTCTGAGCCTCCACCAAGACCCGCTTCGCCATCTCGGGACTGGCACAGTGCAGAACCAAACCGCTGAACTTCAGCGGATCGAGCAGAAAATCATCGGCCAGCCGCGTCCGATACGCAGTCAGCTGCTCAAAGTTCTCAATCGGCTCGCCATACAGGGTTCTCGCCCCGATGGACTCTCTCCACGATTGCAGCTGGGGAGACTTGGCCAGTGCGACCTGCTGGAAGAAGACCGCGAACTGGACGTTTGACGGCACATACTGCCGGCTCAGGATCGGTCCTTCAGGCTGCATCCCACCCTGGGTCTCAATCCGCACACCCGCGAGCAGGCAGGCCACCATGGCCAGCCCCAGTCCGAGGACTCGCTTGCCCCGCCCCGGTCGATCGAAACCCGAACATTCCCCCGACCGCAGCATCTCGATGCGGCTCGCCAGTGTTCCCTGGGAGGGGAGAAAAGTTCGTGCGGTCAGGGGCAGCGTGTCATGGTGCTCACGCACCGCCATCGAAGCCAGGACTTCAAGGTAGTGTCGCGCGTTCCCCACAACTTCCACAGCCACCGCATCGGCCGCCAGCTCCTGCTGCAGGCGGAGCCAATAGACCAGCCGCATGACCAGCGGGTTGAAAAAGTGGAAGACCACCACAATCTGGGCCAGGCACCACCACAGGTAGTCGTGGTGCAGCACATGCCCAACCTCGTGTGCCAGAACGCCTTGAATCTGCTCGTCAGACCAGTCAGCGTGATCGACTGGGACAATAATCACTGGTCGGAGAACACCGATTGTCGCCGGCGAGGACAGATCGCCGAACGTCATCAGTTGCACGGGCGTCCGGCAGCCAGTCTGGGCCAGGACCACGTCCAGCCCTTCCAGCAGTCGAGGCTCGGTGACCGGCCGCAGTTGCCGACGGAATTGGGCCACCGACACCAGCGCCACCACCAGCCGGGTCAAGCCAATCACCAGCGCTGCGGCCAAGGTCAGTCCCAGGACTCCGAAGAACCAGCGCAAACGGGGGTACTGATCGCAAGCCGCCTCGATCCGGGCCGACAGGGAGGGGAGCCCGCGCAGCGTCCGCAGCCAGAATGGCGGAGCGGCAGGGGACGACTGCGCCGGAGGGCTCTCTTCGGCCGAACCCGGCGTGGGGCCTGCCGCCGCCTGCGCTTTGCGGCTCAACCCTCCCCCTTGGGAAGTGACCTCTGCGGATCCCTGGCCGCTCGTCTCGGGCGTCGCAGCCCCATTCGGTGGATCGACATCAGCGAGACCATCGTGCTCGCCCGAACGTCTCCAGCCGGTCGGACTCGCTTCGCCCGACCGGGAAATCCTGTTCAAGGCTCCGGGACCCGTCTCAGCCGCGGGAGTCCGCTCCGAAACCGTATTCTGACCGGCAACAGGCGCGGTGGTGACTGCATCCCACCGCGACCAGTTGGGATAGGGACTGAAGAGCGACAGCGAAAGTCCCAAAATGCAAAGGAGGCCGCAGGTCGCCAGGAATCCTCGACGGATCCCGGCTCCTCGGCCTCCTGGCATGTACAGCACCGCAATGAGGGCCGCCAGTAGCGTCACCTTGATTACCAACCAGGTATACGCTACCCCGAGCCCAATCATTTGCCGTCACCCTTCACCGGCTTCTCGCTCAGCACGCGCTCCAGGATCTCCCGCTCGGCCGCCGTGGGCTTCTTCTGGCCCCACAGCCGAACCAGCAGTTGCTCGCGCGAGCCTCCAAACACCTTCTTCACCATATCGCTGACCAGGTTCGTCGAAACGTCTTCGAACGTCCGGATCGGGCGGAACCGCAGGGGCCGCTCCTCGTTGGTCTGCAGCAGAAACTTCTTGTCCGTCAGAATCCGGACCAGCGTCGCAACGGTCGTGTAGGCCAACTCGCGGCCCGATTCGGCCAGCGCATCGCGGGCTGCGGCCACGGTCTGCTCGCCGTCCTTCCAGAACACGTGCATCACTTCCAACTCTCTTTCCGTCAACTCGGCCGCCCTGGGTCTCGCCATGTCTGTTTGTCAATCCTCTGCAATGGGGAATCTGTGCGTCGCTGTGGTTTGGGAATCGCACGCCGCTCCGACGCTTGTGGGCTCACGATTTGATTTTGTCGCACAGCATTCTTCAGCGAAGATTTGCTTTAGTCAAGGGGTTTGCTGGGAAAAATATTGATTTTCGCACAACGTCGCTGGGCACGTGGGCAGTGGAAGGCCAGGTTGTTCCCACGGCTCTGCCCGCCCCACCGACCCCGGTTGGCTCCTCCCCACCGGGTTCGTCCCTCCTCCCCACCCTCACGGCGTCCCCGGCGAATCATTACACTCCCCCCAAACCGTCCTGCCCGCTCCCCTTCGCCCTGCCAGTCGCCATGTTCGCCTCCCGCTTCACCCCCGCTCCGCTCCTGCTGGCACTCCT
>CAIUHT010000187.1 GCA_903898975.1 uncultured Planctomycetaceae bacterium | reverse complement strand
CGCTGGCAGGCTTCGACCAGGGAGAAAAACCCCCGTCATTGAAGGCCCGCACGCGGAAGACGTACTGGGTCTTCGGCGACAGTCCTTTGACCGTTTCCCGAGTGGTATTGGCCGGGGCCTTTCCGTAGTGCACAAAGTCCACACCCGCATTGAAACTCTGTTCGATTTCGAACCAGGCCTCGTTGCTGCAATCTGTCCAGACGAGGTCGAGTTGCCGGGCCTGGATATTCTCGACCTTCAACCCGGAAGGTGCCGCCGGTGGAGCCAGTTTCGTCCGGGCCGTGACCGACGGTGTGGGATCCGAGCAGCCTGCCGAATTGCAGGCCTTGACCTGGAACTGATATTCGGTGTCCGGTTTCAGACCGCGGACCTGGAACCGGGGGATGTTCGCCGACGAGCCCCCCACCACCTTCCAGTTCACTCCCTTGTCGCTGCTGAGCAAAACCTGGAACTCGGCCTCGTTGCCTGACCGGTCGGACCACCAGAGATCGATGCTGGTCGATGTCGCATTGCCAGCGACCAGATCCTGCGGCCGTTCGGGCACGATCATCCAAGTCGTGGCGCTCGCGATATTCGACCAGGCGGAGTCCCCCGCCCGATTCGACGCCCGCGCCCGGAAGTTGTACCGGGTGCCCGCCTGCAATCCGGTGACCGACGTCCGACGTGCCGAGCCCGGCGGATATGGCAGGCTGACGGTCCAGGCCTCAATGCCATCGACGGTGTAATGGACATCGAACGAATCCACCACCTGGTCGGGCAGCGTCCATGACAGGTCGACCTGGTCCTTCGCAACCGGTACCGCAGTGAGTTGCTGGGGAACATCCGGAATGACAAAGCTGGTCCAGAATTCGACCGGGCCGGCCAACGGCGATTCGCCCCACGAGTTGCGGGCCTGGATCTTCAGCAGGTAGCGGGTCCCCGGCTTCAGCCCCGTCAGTGCACCCGAGGTCTGGTTGGCGCCGAAGGCGGTGAGGAATGTGTCGTTCTTCCCACCATCGCTGCCGACCAAGACGGCGAAATCAGTTTCGTTGTCGCTGTTGTCTCTCCACGCGAGTGTCGCCGAGGTTGCGGTGATGTTGCGGACCTCGAAGCCCGAGGGGGGGTTGGGGGCAACGCCCTTCGTCTGCAGACAGACTGCCGGGGTGAAATCTGACTCCCCGCCCTGATTGCGGGCTTGAACCTGAAAGCAGTACTTGGTCAGCGGTTGCAGGTTGTTGACCGTGTAGCGGGTCGTATCGCGGGGGACAACCGTCAGCACCACAAACGGACCGTCATTGATGCTGCAGAAGATCAGGAAATCATCTTCGTCGAGGCTGCAATCATTCCAGACCAGATCGAGCGTGCGGGAAGTCTGATTTTCGATCCGCAGTTTTTCGGGACGATTGGGCCGGGGAAACCGGGTGGTCACCTTGACCGGAGCCGTGTCCGCCGACGTGCCATAACGATTGCGGGCGTTGACCTTGAACTGATACGAACTGGCCGGGGCCAGGCCGGTCGCCGCGTACCGATTCACTCCCGGACTGGTCCTTCCCACGAGATCCCAGCTGCTACCATCTCCGCCACTGCGGAACACCTGGAATTCG
>CAIUHT010000186.1 GCA_903898975.1 uncultured Planctomycetaceae bacterium | reverse complement strand
AGAAACCGAGGACGACCTGCTGGCCGACCTCGCCGTCGCCACCGGGGCCGGGCAGATCAAGATCGGCTCCATCGTCCGCAGTGAACGGCTCGCCAAGTACAACCAGTTGTTGCGACTCGAAGAACAGCTTGGTTCCCAGGCCGACTGGCTGGGGGGCGCCATCTTCCCCCGCACCACGCACTGAGTCCCACCCCGCTTCCCCCGCTCGCGGGGAATGCACCAGGCGCGTCCACCGGTTCCCCTCCTGCCGCGCCTCAACGGGAGTGTCGTTTCCCAAGTCACGGTGGCATGCCGATCTGCACCCGGCCGATCATCGATTCCCGGCTGGCCCAACCCCCATGGTCCTGGGACCGGCCGCCACTTCACCGGCTGGAAGAACGCCGTTAATCTGGGCGGTCCAACTTGCGTTTTCCCTCTTGCAGGAGTTCGACTGATGGGTGCTGAGCAGCGCGCCAAAGACCTGGGCCTCGAGTTTCCCCCCCAGACCCCCGGCTATCTCAATCTCTGTGTGAAAACCGGCAACCTGCTGATGACCTCGGGACATGTCAGCGACATGAAGGGGATCCTCGGTTCCAATCTCACCACCCAGCAGGGCTACGAGGCGGCGAAACAGTGCGCCATCAAGATCCTGCAGTCGGTGCATCACCGCCATGGCACCCTCGATGGACTGAAGGTGCTGAAGGTACTCGGCTGCGTCTACTCGGCCCCCGATTTCGTCGAACAGCACCTGGTGATCAATGGCTGTTCCGACCTGTTCCACCAGGTCTTCGGCAAAGAGACCGACGGTTACCACGCCCGCAGCGCGCTGGGGTTTGCCGCCCTTCCCACCGGAGCGGCCGTCGAAGTCGAGGCGATCTTCGAGATCACCTGAGCACTGGACACCCGCGGCCGGCTCATCAAGCGGCTCAGCGCTGGTCAAATCGGGAGCCGACACTGCGGCATGCCAGTTCCGCGGTGCTCGGTTCCGAACTGATCAGGACTGGAGTTGATCAAGTCTGCGGTGACTCGGCCCGAGGTGATTCCGGAGTTCCGTCCTGGACGACGATCTCGGCTGCGGAAGGCCGTGTGATCCAAACGAGGGCCTGCAGCAGCAGGAACAGCCCGAAGGGGGCGAAGACCAGGATCACCAGGCCAATTTTCAACCATTCCGGCAGCGGGAACGCGGCGGCCACGAGCAGGTAAAGCACCACCAGTACCGGAGTCAGCAGCAACAGCCCGCACCCCGCTGCCGTCATGTGCGACTTGAACAGGTTCCGCTCGGACGGTGCCTCGAACAGCACATCAATCGTCCGGCGGCGGCGGAGCGACTCCTGTGTGGCGGCCAGCAACTCCACCCCCCGCAGCAGGTCGTCCCACGTCGTCCGCTGCCCAGCGGGCTGATCGGCCCCCAGCGGGCCCGTCAGGGCATCCTCGATTGTCTGCCGCGCCGCCCCGTGGACAGCGTCGTGCCACGGCCACCGCTGCACAGCCGCCCCGTCGCGCTGCAGGGTCAACTCGCGGTCGTTCGCCGCGACTTCGACCCGACCCAGGTTCCCCACCAGCGTCAGTGTCCACACCCCGGCACTCCCCGGGTTGGCCTGCCAGACAATGGGGGGAAGTTGTGGGCCACCCAGGGTGGTGGTCGCCTGCAGGATGCGTCCTGTGGCGTCAGCATGGCGGAAGGCTGTCAGTTGCTCAAAGTGCCCCAGCACCGACCGCAAGACATCCACATCGTGCAGGAAGTCACGGTCGAGAGTCGCGGCGTCCAGTGCGATGCCCGGTTGCGTCCGGGCGAACTGCACCGACAGCAACCCCCCAAGTTTCTGCCTGGCGAGATCGTCGGTCAATTGCGACACCGCGGGGAGGTGCCGCTGGGGAAGCAGTGGGTACAACCGACCGGGAGATTCGGCATCCAGCAGGGTCAGTTCACTGAACAGACGCGTCGCCGAGCCCCCGACCCACACCAACAGCCGAGCCCCGCTCCGGGCGAGTTGGCGGGCCCCTTCCAGCACCCCGTCGGCATCGCTGGCGATGACAACAACGCAGAGGTCGGCACGTGTCAGCAACGACTCCCAGTCACGCTCCAGCCTCAATCCGGGGACGAGTGCCAGCAGATCGCCGGCGAGATCACCGCATTCCGCCGCCACGACCAGTTCACCGAGGTTGGCCTCGACCAGGGCCCGGGCGACCGGCAGTGCCCCGCGCGCATCACCCAGCCAGGCACACCGTGGACGCTCCCCGCGCTCGCTCATCACTTGCTGCCTGACTCCGCGGGGGCATCCAGTTCGCCTTCCAGGGGAATGGCCGCGGCCTGCATGATTTCCCCGGTGTCGGTCCGCTGCAGCCAGCCGACGAACACCAGGCGGGTCATGTCGATCGGTTTGTGGTCGAATGTCTCCATCGACTCTTTCTCGACGAATTCCAGGTAACTCGCCACGCGCTGCCGCTGTCCCGCGAGGTCCACCCCCCCCGAGAACTTCAGCTTGCCCCCTTCGGGCTTGATGCCGGCCACCTCCCCCGGGCAGAGCCGGACCACCATCTCATGCACGCGGATCCCGTTCCGGGCCGGCATGGCAATGCGCTGCTCGGCGAGGGCGAGATGCAAGCGGACCTGGGCGGGAAACCGCTCGGCACCCTGAGCTTCCGCCTCCAGTTCGATCAGGCCACGCGGATCACGGACCCGGGCCGCCAGCCGAAGCGAATAGTCGCTGTGCGTGTCCAACTGCGCCTGGATCTGGGCTTTCACGCGGCGAACCACATCGGGAACCAGCAGCGTGCTGCCCCCCACACCCTCGAGGGGACGTCCATTGAGAAAGAGCGAGGGTGTTCCGGAACCTGAGTACTGCTCGAAGCGCTGGATGGTGTCGGGGCTGGCCAGCGGATCGGGTCCGGGGGTGTGCTGGTGATACCGCAGCACGATGAGCTGCGAGCGGTCGAATGCTCCCTGGGCAGCCCCCAGTGACAGATCCGCCGCCACGCAGGGAGCACACTGGGCACCCGTGAACAACTCGGCCAGCACCACCCGATTGCCGTTCCCACTGCGGGGCAAAGCCTCTCCCCCCAGGGCCCGCACCTTCTTTTCGAACAAATCATCAAGCCACGCGGGAAGTTCCTTCGGATCCTTCTTGAGCACCTTCCACGTTTTCTCGACGAGCTTGCTGGGGACCAATTGCGGGGGTGGTTTCCCGCCGGCGGCCAATTCGCGCCGGGCCGTGATCCCCAGCAGCCCCACCTCGAGACCCGGCCAGACCACCAGTTCTCCCAGCAGTTCCAGCGATTCGTCCAGACGTTCGTTCTGCTGGGCATGCTGCGCCAGGGCCCAGATCGACTCGGCATCGAGGGGAAACTCGTCGTGCACCTGCTTCAGGCAGGCGATCCCTTCGTCGGTCTTCCCCAACGCGAGCAGCAACTGACCGCGGCTGCGCTGTGCCACCAGGCGCCAACCGGGAGGGGACTGGGGTGTCAGGTTCGCCACCGTCCGCTCGGCCAACTCCAGTCCCAACTCACCAAACTGGCTGGAATGCGCGAGGTTGAGCACCGCCTCCACCTGGGCCCGCGATCGCAACGGTGCCCCCCAACTTCCGGCAGTCGCTTCATACGCCTCGATGATCGTCTTCAGCTTCTCGGCCGATTCGATTCCATTGACCGCCAGCGGCAACAGCGACTGATAGGCGTCGAGAGCCAGGGGCAAAGTGCTGCGCCGCCGGACGAAACGCAGCAACTCGGGCAACGGCTGCGGAGACTCGAGAGCCTCTTTCAATTCGTCCTGTCCCTGGCCCGGCCTGGTCTCGCGAAAGGTCGCCAGGTTGTCGACTTCGGTCGGTATCAGCCACGCCGGTGCCACCGCCCCGATCGTCGAAGTCAACACCCCCCGCAACCGACCATCGTCCCACCGCCCTTCGAACTGGAACTCGGCCCCCGGCACTTCAAACACCAGCTTGAGCACCGATCCGTCAAACGTGCCACTCTTGAGCGAGGCGCTTTCCAGCGTCGATTCCAGCAGCTTCACGGTGGTCTTTCCGTCGGCGGGAGTGAGCTCGATCAGCCAACCCGGCAGCTCGCCCCCCCGGTCCGACAAGACCACGAGCCAGCGTCCCACGGGCGTGGGTCGCGTGGCCTTGGGGACACCGGCGGCCTGCACGTCGGCAACAATCAGTACCTCGCGTTGCCGCGTGCTGACCTCGAACGGGT
>CAIUHT010000185.1 GCA_903898975.1 uncultured Planctomycetaceae bacterium | reverse complement strand
CCCGAGTGCGACTTCACCCCACGGTAGGCCGTATTGGCCCAGCCCGGGGAGACTTCGGAGGGTGGCGGACCGGCTTCGACGCGGTGATGCCTAGAAGAAGAACACCTTCTCGGCGGTCTTGCGGAGCAGCCATTCCCGGTCTCCCGCCGAGAGGAAGTCGAGCTTGTTTTTCACCAGGTCGATCGAAGCCTGATAAGTGTTGTTTCCTTCGATCTGGTACGGCGCGTCACTGGCCCACATGGTGCGTTCGGGGCCGTACGCCTCAAGCACGCGACGGATCATCGGGATCAAATCGAGGTAGGGGGGCTGCTTCTTCCCCAGGGCGTAGTAGGCCGAGATCTTGACGTGGGCCTGCTTGTGCTTCGCCAGGTCACACAGTTTTTTCACGTCGGCATCGCGCACAACCCCATCGGCTCCGATCCGGGCGAAGTGATCGATCACGACCCGGGTTTGCGGGTATTTCTGGCACAGGGCGGCCACTCCGTCGAGATCCTCGGGGTTGAGCAGGCAGCACATCGCCTGGCCGGTCTCGGCCCCGCGCCGCCACATCGCCTGCATCCCTTCACTGGCCAGCCACTTGTCTTTGTAGATGAAGGGGGTGATGCGGAATCCTGTGACCCGCTGCTTCAGCAGGGCGTCCATTTTCTCGCGGGTTCCCGGTTGCTGGTCGTCGAGCATCCCCACGACGGCGAAGGCTCCCGGGTGAGCCGCCGCACAATCGGTGAGATAGGTGTTGTTCCAGCCGTGGTAAATGTGGTGCTGGATGAGCACGACCCGCCCCACCTGGACGGGGTGGGCCTGGGCGAGCAGTTCTTCCGGGGTGAAGCTGGCGGGCTTCAGGTCGGCTTTCGTCTGGCCTTTTTCGAGGGGCCAGCGGTCGGTATCGGGAGACCAGACGTGCGAATGGGCATCGATCCAGGGGTGCTTCGCGAGATCGGGGGCGGCGGCGTACGCCGGTGCGACCGTCGTTTCTGCCAGGGTTCCCGCCGCCAGCGCGGCAATTCCGGTCTGCAACAGGGAACGACGGCTCAATTGGCCTGCACTGCTCATGAAATCTCTCCGGCTGGTCCTGCTCGATTCGGTCTTGCCCCGAGAGCGCGATCATAGAACTGCTGCAACCCGACGGGCAAGTTCCGGACTTGCCGCGACGGACCAGACCAGTGGCTGCTGTGAAGAAAATCGACCGGAAGGCGAATCCGAGAATCGTCCGAAGGCGAAGTCGAGAATTGATCAACAGGCGAATTCGAGAATTGATCAACAGGCGAATTCGAGAATTGATCGCCAGGCGAACAGCAGCCCCGCGACTGCCGTCCGTCGGGCCGGTCCCGCGGGTTGTTTCGGGCGGGGAAGTCGGCGAGAATCCGAACCCCACGGCAGAGTGTGGTCCCGGGGCTTTGATTCGATACACAGGAGTGCGCGATGCGCGGCAGATCTTTTGGCTGGAGTGGGTGCGTGGTGGTCTGCCTGGCGGCACTCGCGCTGGGACAGGAGTCTCCCGGGGGCGACCCCGCTTTGCGCCAATGGCTGGTCAACGAAGCCCGCGAGGTTGGTGGCGGCGAATCGGCCTGGGCTCTCTCGGCTGACGAGTGGGACGTTGCCCGCTCGCCGCTGCGCCAACAGTACCTCGACATGCTTGGCCTCTGGCCCCTTCCCGAACGGACACCGCTGCAGCCCCAGGTGACCGGGACGGTCGAGCGTGAGTCATTCACCGTTGAGAACGTCCACTTCCAGTCGAAGCCCGGACTGTACGTCACGGGCAACCTGTACCTGCCCCGCCCGTTGCCGCAGGGAAAGCTCCCCGCCGTCTTGTATGTGTGCGGGCACTCGGGCAAGGGACGCGATGGCAACAAGACCGCCTTCCAGCACCACGGGATGTGGTTCGCAACGCACGGTTACGTCTGCCTCATCATTGACACGCTGCAGCTGGGTGAGGTGGCGGGCATTCATCATGGGACCTACCAGCACAATCGCTGGTGGTGGCATTCGGCGGGATACACCCCGGCAGGAGTGGAGTGCTGGAATGGCGTGCGGGCGATCGACTATCTCGTGTCGCGCCCCGAGGTCGATGCCGACCGTATCGGCGTGACGGGAATCAGTGGCGGTGGCGCGGCGACATTCTGGATTGCCGCGGCCGACGAGCGGGTGCGGTGTTGTGTTCCCGTGAGCGGCATGAGCGACCTGCAGAGTTATGTCACCGATCGCGTGGTGAACGGCCACTGCGACTGCATGTTCCTTTACAACAACTACCGCTGGGAATGGACGACGATCGCCGCCCTCGTGGCACCACGCCCGATGCTGTTCGAAAACTCGGGACACGACACGATCTTTCCGATGCCCGCCAACGAGCGGATTCGCGGTCGTCTCGAACGGCTCTACAACCTCTACCAGAAAAAGCCCGGGGACCTGTTCGACATCGGGGTCACCCCAGGGGGCCATGAAGACCACCTCGAACTGCGCCTGATGGCCTATCGCTGGCTCAACCGGCACCTCAAGAACGACGATGTGGCGGTTCAGGAGCCGCCGCTCCCGCCGATTCCCGGCAAGGACCTGCGGGTGTTTCGCGAAGAGAGCGACCTGCCAAACGACAGCCGCAATTCGCGGATTGATGAGAGTTTTGTGCCTGTCGCGGTCCATGCGGTTCCCGGGACCGCCGCCGACTACTCGGCGGCCGAAGAGCGGTTGCTGGGTGAACTGCGGGAGAGGGTCTTTCGCGACTGGGCCGACGAGGTCCCCGCGGCCACGCTGCGCGAACAGCGCAGCAAGGGACAGGTTGTGTTGCAGACCGACGATGAGACGGTCGTCCTGGGACGGATGAACCGGGGAGAACCGCGGGCGGTCGATGCCCCATCAGACGTCCCCGACCGGATCTGGGTGGTGAT
>CAIUHT010000184.1 GCA_903898975.1 uncultured Planctomycetaceae bacterium | reverse complement strand
CAGAAGGAACCGAGCGTCGCGCCTGGCACCCCATTGAACTGCTGCACCAGCAGCGGCTGGGTGGCCCAACCCACTGACGACCGTCAGGGAACGACCGCGCGAGCACAGCGAAGAATGCCGGCCAACGGCAGCGAGTTCCCTGTCGCCACTGCCAACCCGGGCCCACCAAGCCGTGCCCACCCGCGGAATCCGCCCGGGGCAGTCGCTCGAAAAGTCAGCTGGACCAGTCCCGCGCCACCGCAGTGGTTTTCAACCGCGGTGGCGGGCTGGTCAGTCGCGCTGTGCGAGACTCACTTCGCCTCGGGGGGGCGAACTTTCGCGCGGACGCAGCGAAGGCCGACGGCGTCATCGCCGACCGCTTCGGAAATCGGCTCGCGGTACGCCGAGCGGAGGCACTCGTAGCGATCTTTCCACGAGCCCCCCCGCAGCGTCCGGCGACGGGGCGTGGTTGTCGCGGGGAGGGTGTTGGGGGCGTGGTTTTCGAGCCATTCGTCGGCGGTGAATTCCCGCAGGTAGCCGTGCATGTCGTAGAAGCCCCAGGCATTGGGCTTCTTGGCACCGACCGGGGGGTCATTCCCGGCCGCATTGCCCGTATGCCAGCCATAGACATCGAGCAGGCTGGCCTTGTTGCCCGTGTCGCCCGGGGCGGTCGCCGATTCGCCAAAGCTGTAGGGGGTCGAAGTCCCGGCCCGGCAGCAGTACTCCCACTCGATCTCGGTGGGGAGGCGGATTTCCTCATCCTCGGCGAGCAGCTTCGCTTCGCGGAGGAGGGTGGTGGTCTTGCGGCAGAAGTCGACCGCCTCGAGCCAGCTGAACATCTCCGCCGAGTTGCGGGGTCCCTTCCACTTGCTGGGGTTCGCCCCCATGACCGCCTGCCACAGGTTCTGCGGGACCTCGTAGCGAGCGAGGGCGAACGGTGTCGAGAGAGTCACCTTGCGGGCGGGGAGTTCCGTGAACGGACCATTGGGTGTCCCGAACGTGAAGGTCTCGGGGAAGGAACCCTGGCCCGGGGTGACGGTGATGAACTCTTCGTGAAACGTCTGCAGCAGCTTCAACCGCTCGGCGGCTTCATCGGCGCGAAGCATCGGCAGCGGCGCGACCGCACCCAGAGCCACCACCATCCAGCCACACAGCCAGGCACGACGCAGCATGTCTCGTGTCCCCAAGGAGAGCGCAACGATCCAGGGTGAAGTCATTCACCCCGGCACGCGCGCGATTCTCCCGGGCCACCATTTCACGGTCAAGTCGGCCGTAAACTCCGCTGGGAAAGTGCAGGCAAGGCCACTGCCGCAATCTGTCCCCGCCCGCCTCTCCTCCGACCAGTCGCTGCCCGCAAACTCGTCTATTTCCGCAGAATTCGCCCGTTTTCGATGTGGTAGAGCCCGATGATCAGTTGGTTGACCGTCCCGTCCTCGGCTTCTTCATCCAGCAGGTCCAGGCGGACGCGGAATGTGCCGACGACGTCGAAGGGGGTCAGCTCGATGTAGTTCGTCGACTGCCCTTCCGCCAGTGTCACCTGCACCAGGTCGTAGATCTTCCCCTTCGGCCCGTAACAGCACAGCCCCGTGTCCCGCACCAGCAGAAAGCGGGTGATCCCTTCCGACAGAAAGCCCGGCTTCATGTAGCCTCTCAGCCGAACTGGCTTCCCGTCCAGGGCCCGCAGCCACGCCGGCATCCGCTCGACACAGTCCACCGTCACCGGCTCCATCTGCAACACCTTCAGCAGATCGAAGTCGTCGTAGGTGACGCGCAACGCGCCGTTCGGTCCCTCGGCCCGAAAGGTCCGCTCCGCCGCCGGGGTGCCCGCCGCACTTGCGCCACCTGCCGCCGAAGTGCCCCCGGCAGTCGCCGGTGGATTCCCCCGGGCCTTGTCCCCCGCCACAGCGGGCGTCCCCGCCCGCGGTGGGGTCCCTTCCCCAGCTTCCGAAGACTCTCCCGCGGGAGTCTCCGCTGGCGTTGAGCCCGAAGCCGCCTTGGACGTCGTGGCGGGTGTGGGGTCTGCTGTCGCACCCGACGCTGTGTCACCCGACGCTGTGTCACCCGCCGGCAGATCATCCGACGCCGTGCCAGTTGGGTTCGCGTCGGGCAGGCCCCCGGCGGGGGTGTCGGTCGATCCGCCCAGCGTGACTTGCGGTCCTGCGGCTTGCGGGGGGGCGGGGGGGGAGGCCGGTCCGCAGCCAGTCAGCCACGCCGCACACAGGCAGACGAGAGACCAGTGGGTGTGGTGGACCCCGGCGCCGCGCCGCCGCGACCGAGTTTGGCAATCGGCCTCACCGGCACCCGGTCCCCGACATCCCTGCTGAACTCGCGTCATGAACGGTTCCTACCGGAAGTGCGTGCCGTCGATCGTGTAGAGCCCCACGATATCTCCCGCCTGATGCACGCCCGCGATCTTGAACGTGCCCGCGACCGAGACCAGTTGCGCCTCGCGGAAGTTGACCGTCTGCCCTTCCTGCATGTGCACGACAATCATGTCGGACAGCTTGGGCTGTTTGCCGAAGCAGCAGTCGCCGTTGTCTTTCACCAGCACAAACTCGCTCAGCCCCTCGCGAACGCGGGTGGGGTACATGTAGCCCTTGATGAACACCGGCTTGTCATTGAGGTCGTGGACCTCGGGGGGGACTTCGATGTCGCTTTCCGACAGCTTGGGCTCGCGTTGAGACAGCCAGGCAAAACTGAGCCGCTGGTGCCCCTCGGGCACTTCGGTCGCATACACATAGGCATGCAGGGCCCCCGCCCCGACCGTCAGCAACAGGCTGAGGGCCAGGCCAATGCGGGTCAGCCATTTGCCCCCCAGGGCCCCGTCGGCCCGGCGGATCTGCCACAGCCCCAGGCTGCCGCAGAGAATTCCAATGATTCCAATCCCCATCGCCGGGAGACCCAAAAACCCGGCGACCGAGCAGAGCCCCAGGAAGAGGGTGATGGGGGCCAGGGGGGGGACCGGTTGGTACTGGAATTCGGCAGCCGCGTCGGGAGTGAAGACCTCGGCGACCCGGGGCTGCTCTTCAAACAGGGACTTCGAGCGGGGAGGGGCGACGACTTCAGCAGCGGGGTCTGGCGACATGGGTCGGTGCACGACAAAAAGAACCAGGGACCGGTCTCGTGTGGGGGTGCCCGGCAGACACCCAGTCCCGACAGACAATCATATCACGCGTCCGAGCCCCGTGCAGCCGGGGTGGTGCCGGGCCGGGCGTGGGGGGTCAGTTGTCGGACAATTCCTGCAGCCAGCGTTCCAGCTCGGCGGCGAGATTGCCCGGTTTCTCGTTCAATTCGAGAGACGCTCCGAGTGAGCCGAATTCGCCCAGCCAGTATTCCAGGTCGGTCATCCCGGAGGGTTTGTCGGCAGCCCGGGGGACGGACCGAGCCCCCTTGGCGGGGGTTCGGCGTCCCCGCTTTCGTACGCGGTGCGACCGTTCGGTGTTGGGGCCGGTTTGGGAATTCGCCGGGGTTGGGGTGGAGGCAACCGGGGGCTCCCACCCTGCCCGCTCGGTAGGGGCCGGTGGCTGGTCTTGTTGGGGAGGGCGGGGTGGCTGGGGCTGACGGGTGGCACCACTTGTGGGCGAAGCGGGTGGGTCGAGGGCTGGAGGTGAAGCGGGACGAGGTACCTGGCTCGGCGGCCGGCTTGGTGGCGAAGCCGGGCGGGTGGGGGTCTTCCCCGTGCGGCGGGGGACGGGCGAACTGGACCGCGCTGTGGGTGCGGGTGCGGGTGCGGGCGAAGGGGCGGGCGCGGTCTGGGGTGCGGGGGCGGGCTCGACCGGGGCTGCTGGCGTTGGCTCGGGGGTCGCGGGGGGCAGCAGGTCGCCAAATTCCTGCAGCCAGGCGGCGGCTTCTGCGGGGGTGAGGTGGCCCGGTTTTTCGTCGGCGGAAACGTCGGCTCCACGATCGAGCGACCGGCGGGTCAGTTCCTGTAGGAAGGCCCCCCCGGCGACCAGCCGGGCACCCACGCTCCGCGCGGCACGTTGCAGCACCTTGTCGCCCGAGACCAGCGTCACGTGGCGGGGGGCGGGGTGGGTGTCGAGCCAGTGCTGGATGAACAGGTCGGCGTCACCGTGCGGCCTGGCGAAGACAATCTGCATCGCCTGCGCGGTGTGGCGGGCAGGGCGATCAACGCGGGGATCCCGGGCGTCGAAGATGACGGTGGTGCGGGCCCGTTCGGGAAGTGTCAGCAGGGAGGCGAGGCGGGCCAGCAGCCGCTGCCTTTGCCGGGCGAGCTGCCCCGGGGCGTAATGCGTCTGGGCCAGCCCCGCGGCGTGGAGCAGGTTGTAACCGTCGATCACCAGGAACCGGGCACCCACGGCGAAGCCTTGCGAAACAGGCGGGAGGAGCTGGGGGGATTGTCGCCCAAACGAGCGGGGAGGGCGAGCCCAGCGGTCCCGGGGGGGGAATCGAGTCGGCTCGAACCTGGTCGGGCGGGTCGCAAGGACTGGTGGTCGAAGCGGGAGGGACCCGGGAGAGAAAAAAAATGAAAAAAAATCGTGTCCGGTTTGGGCGGGGCCCGGCGTTAGACCTGGTGGGACGACTGGAACAGCCAGTCGAATCCCTGTCTCAGGTTCATCACCTTCGGTGTTTTTCCACAGGAGCAAAGCCATGTTTTTCCGTAACAAATTGCGTCGTCGTCCCCAGGCCAACACCACCCCGGTGCAGGCCCTGGAATCGCGGGCCCTGATGACGGGGACCGGAAGTTTGATTGATGTGATTCAGCAACCGGTCTACACGGAGCCCGTTGTGACGACTCCCAAGACCACGTTTACGAACGGCGAACTGAAGATCACCGGGACGAGCGGGAATGACAATTTGGCCGTCAGACTGTGGGATCAAGTCTACCTCAACTCTTCGAACCAGCCCTCCTACAACGTGGTCGGGGTCACCATCAACGGGACTCAGAGGTTCTACAGCAGTACGACCCTGACCTCGATCAATATCCAGATGCTGAGTGGTGACGACACCGTTCTTGTGAGCGGGATTTCGGCGAGGGAGTTGTCCAACATTCGCATCGATATGGGCGCTGGCGTGAAGGAACTCTCCAGCGTGCTCTACATGCAGACGGGCAGTCTATCCATTCAATCCGGTGGTTCCGCAGTCAACGACGTTTTTATAGCAGGCACGACCGTCCGTAACAGCGCCTGGATTGATACCAGCAAAACCTACTCTGGTTTATTTGGGTGGTTCGACGGCTGCACAGGAGCCGACATCGTCACCGTCTGGAGTTCGTCATTCAACTCGATGTACTTGACAACGGGCAACGCGAATGACCGAGTCAACCTGTACGAGACGAGGGCGACGAATGCCTTCGTGAACCTCGGAAATGGGAACGACGTCGCGGCTCTGAAGTACTCGAACCTGGGCGGCGGATGGATTGCCGGCGGCGCGGGTCAGGATTGGGTCAACTCTTACTACACCTACTTCGGGGGCTATCAGGGCGGATTCGAGTCCTCCTCTTCCCAACTGTATTTCTAAGGAGTTGCTCTCCGCGGTGTTTCGCCCCGGGAAGTCAGATCTGGAAACTTGCACCGATGTCGGGCCGCAGTGACGCCTGCCTCGGCGAATCTCCTCCCAGTCGTGGAATCACCGTTCGCTACCAAAACGACATCCGTGCAGTTTGCCAGGCTAGCGTCGCCCACGATCCCCCGCGATCGTGGGCATTCCTGACATCACCTCACATTCCGCCGCGGTTTTTCGCCTGTCCTGAGAGTGCCCTCTCAGTCCAGCGGAAAGCCGCGGCGGTTGTTTTGGGCTGGGCCTGGTGCCACATGTCTCCCCGCACGCCCCCTCGGGCTTACCCCCGCGACCACTTCCAGCCGGTCTGCCCTTTCAGGTTCACCACGCACTGGGCGGGCCACTCCCCGGCGTGCAGGCCGGTCAGGATCTCGGCACACATCTTCGACGTGTCGAACGCCGACTCGTTGTCGAGTCCCGCCACATGCCCCGACACCAGCACGTTGTCGAGTGTCAGCAGCGGGCTGGACAGTGGCAGCGGTTCCACCTCGAACACATCCAGCCCCGCTCCCGCCAGGTGCCGCGACTTCAACGCCTCGTACAAGTCGGCCTCGTTCACCAGCGGCCCCCGGGCGGTGTTGATCAGCACGCTCCCCGGCTTCATCCAGGCCAGTGTCCGCTGGTTGATCAGGTGCCGGTTCTCCACCGTCATCGGGCAGTGCAGCGACACAAAGTCGGACCGCCGCAGCAGCGTCTCCCGGTCCACCAGTTCAATGTTCCACTGCTCGCAGAACGCCCGGTCGGGATACGGTTCCTCGGCGATCACCCGCATCCCCAGCCCCACTCCCCGCGTCGCCGTCGCCTGCCCAATCCGCCCCAGCCCCACCAGCCCCAGGGTCGTCCCCTGCACCCGCGGAAACGGGCGCCGACTCCAGTTGTTCTCCCGCACCTTCCGGTCCAGCAGCGGAAAGCCCCGCGCCACGCCCATCAGCAGCGAGATCGCATGCTCGGCGACACTGTGATGATTCACCCCCGGGGTCACGCACACCGGAATGCTGGCGGCATCACACGCCTCAAGATTCACCGCGTCGTACCCCACCCCCGCCCGGGCAATCGCCCGCAGCCCCGGCAAAGACTGGATGACCCGCGGCGTGTAAGGCTCTGACCCGGCCAGCACCGCCTGGGCGCCGCTCAGCACCTCGATCAGCCGGTCTTCCTGGAAGACATCACACCCCGCCGGGGGATACCCCACCTCAAACCCATGCCGGGCAAAGATCGCATTGTGCGGACCCTCGGGCGAAATCTTGGCGGTGATGACCACTTTGGGCATGGGACGGTTCCGGCGAACAAGGCGAGAGGAAAGGGAGAACAACCCGCCCCGGCCCAGGCACACAGCCACCGGGCGAGGACGAATCGCACACGCAGCACACAGCGCAGACGCGGCCACAGGAACACGAACGGCGGTCCCGCCCGCCGACGGGCAAGGGGAGCGCCCCGGGCGCAGGTCAGATCAGGTCAGTTTGCCCCGCCCCAGGATCGGCCAGACCACTTCGAGCCGATTGTTGCGGAACCCGTGGAATTCATCGTGCAGCACCGTGGTGAAGTCGCCATAGCCCACCACCAACTCCAGCTTGTCGCCAATCTTCAGGTCTTGCGAGTGCGGGCCCAGTTCGAGTTCGCAGTGTTCGGCTGACAGCCGCTTGACCCGGGCGTCGGGATGCCCCACCACCACCGGCAGCGCCAGGTCGGGGTGCATCGTCTTGCGGCCCGAGTCGAGCACCGCCCGCTCCAGGGTCGGCCGGCTCACCACCGTCGCCAGCACCGTCAGCGCGTATTCCAGCTCTCCCACCTGGCAGTCGTTCTTGTAGAAGGGATCCATGAAGATCCCGCCCCCCGCCTGCAGTTCAGTAATCCCCGGGCAGTTGACGGTGATCTGGTACGAGCCCGTTCCCCCGGCACTCACAATGTCGCAGGGGAGCCCCGCCTGGCGAATCGCGTCGGCACACCCGGTCAGCAGGCCGATCGCCGCGTTGATCTTCTGCTCTTTCTCGACCGGGTCGGCGATCCGCAGCAGGTGCCCCTCGTACCCCATGATCCCGGCGAACCGCAGACCCTGCAGCTTCGAGACCGCCTGTGCCAACTCGAGAGTGTCGCGACCGGGGCGGACCCCCACGCGGTCCAGCCCCAGGTTGACCTCGAGAATCACGCGGGGGGCGACTCCCGCGGCCCGGCAGATCGCGGCGAGCGGTTCGGCCTGCGCGAAGTGGTCGATGGTGACAATCGGGTCGGCATGCCGGCAGAGTGCGGCAATCCGCTGCCACTTCCGCTCACCCACCACCATCGTGGCAATCAGGATGTCGCGGATCCCCCCCGCCGCCATCACCTCGGCTTCCGAGACTTTCGCGCAGGTCACGCCAATCGCCCCGGCGGCGAGTTCCAGCTGGGCAATCGCCGGGGTCTTGTGACACTTCTCGTGCGGCCGCCACTGCACCCCCCGAGCCGCGCAGGTCGCCGCCATCTTGCGGATATTCGCCTCCATGCGGTCGAGGTCAATGCACAGCAGGGGAGTGTCGAGGTCAAACTTCGAGGCACCAATCAACGATTGCGACACGATGGAAACCAGCGGGAGTGAAGGAAGCGGAGGCGGGAAAGATGCGAAGCAACGAGCGCGACCGGCACCCCCACAGCGAGTTGGGTGCGGGTTGGGTCGGCTGGTCGGGCTTACGGGGCGAGAACCATGATCTCGACCTTGCGGAACTCAACGGGGTGGCTTTCCGACTGCAGCGAGATGGTCCCCTCCTTGAGCAGTTTCTGGCCGCCGTTCTTCTCGATGAGTGTCCTGGCGTGGGCGTCGCGGTCGTCGAGTTGGGGCTGCTGGTATTCCAGCACCACCTGGTCGCCAATCTTGTGGCGAATGACCTGGTCGCCCCGCACCTCAATCTCCACCGCGACCCATTGATCGCCGTGGTAGGTCTGCGACCGGCTGTTGGTGCAGTGGCGGGTCACCAGCTGGCCCTCCATCACCACGTTGGTCCCGGGAGTGCAGAGGTTGGCGGTGGGGCGGTCTCCCTGGCCGGGGCCTCCCAGCAGTTGCACCTCGATCGAGGCGGGAAAGTCCTGGTCGACCGCCATCAGGGCCGGGTCTTCTCCATGGACCATCACGCCACTGTTGCGGAACGCCCAGCCCGGTCCCCCCGGGCACTGGTTGCCCGTGAAGCGGTACTCGACCCGCAGCCGATAGTGCGAGAACTTCTGATTGTAGAACAGGTGTCCGAACTTCTCGCCGAACTGCGGGTACTTCTGCGGGTCATAGCCCACTTTCAGCACCCCCTCTTCCACGCGGAAGGTGTTGGCGTAGTTGTCGCCCAGCTTTTCGCCCCGAATCTTGGGAGTCCAGCCGGCCAGGTCGCGGCCGTTGAAGAGGGGCTTCCACTCGGGCTCGGCCGCCTGCGGTGCCCGGCTGGTCACCATCGTTGCGGCAGCCAGCAGGGCCAGCAGCACACCCCGGCGAGTGAATCGCACGGCGGGGGCAAGCCCCCCGGCACGCGCCGGTTGGGCCTGGGAGTGACAAGCGCGGGACGCGGCGGAGAATCGAGGCATCGGGCCACCTGCGGGCAACGGGACGGGAAGGGGAGGAAGAGACAACAGACTGGCAGCGTGGCTGCGGACGCGGCTTATTAGTGTGCCGACCCGGTCGAGGCGACGACGGGCGCGAGCATCCCGTCCGCGTCGAACTGCATCTCGGCCGGTTCCGACAGCACTTCCAGGTCGGGGCGGCCGGCGCACTCCGGCAGAAACGCCCGGCTCGCCAGCACCTCTCCCAGGTGCAGCGTG
>CAIUHT010000183.1 GCA_903898975.1 uncultured Planctomycetaceae bacterium | reverse complement strand
GACGCACCGAGAATCGGCGTTTTTGTGCTCGGCCGCGGCGCGATCTCGCCGACCGGGAGCAACTGAAGCACCTCAAAGCTCGTGCCAAGGTAGATTTGGTTTTTCGCGTTGTCGTTCGGCGAAAGACGCTTCGCAAACAGGCGCCCGACGCCTATCCGACGCATCGTGTCGCTGAGCTGCTCGAGGTTCAATCGTTCCCCTGCTGTCGACTGGCTGACTATGCGAAGAGCTCGGCGCGCTTATCGCAGTACCTCATTGGCTTGATGATCGGCGCAATCTGTTTCGCGATCGCTTCGACTACCACGGGCACCACTGAGTTTCCGAACTGTCGATACGCCTGGGTATCAGAGACAACGTTCGGAAAGCCGTCGCGGAACCCAAAGCGCTTGGCGATCTTCTCGCTGTAACCCATCAGCCGAGCGCACTCCCGCGGCGTGAGTCGACGTGGACGGCCGCCGCCGCGCTTGATGAGGATCTCGGAGCCATCTTTGTGGTATCGCGCGCTAAGGGTCCGTGCCACATCGCTAGGACCAACCAAGCCAAAACCGAAGCCATTGCCTGCTTTGCGGTGTTTCTCGGCGTAAGCCTGCAGGTAGTCCCAAAGATGCTGGCTCAGGACGTACTTCGAATCCACATCCCGCTCAAGAATCGATGCGAGGACGGGCCCCTTCTTCGGCGACTTCGGAAACTGGAAAGCGACGGACTTCCCGTAGCGCTTTCGGTCGAAGCAGACTAGGAAGATCCGTTCCCGATGCTGGGGAACCCATCCGCGGGCATCGATGATCTGGCTGTGGACGTCGTAACCAAGCGAATCGAGCTCTGACGTGATCACCGCCCACGTCTTGCCACCGTCGTGGCTGCGTAGGTTTTTCACGTTCTCGAGCAACAGGATGCCAGGGCGCTTCGTGGCCGCGATGTCGCAGATCCGGAAGAACAAATTTCCTTGGCGTCGGCACTTGAAACCGTGTGCGTGTCCTAGGGAGTTCTTCTTGCTCACTCCCGCCAGCGAGAATGGTTGGCACGGGAAGCCTGCAGCGAGGATGTCGTGGTCCGGGATATCTGCCGGCTCAATGGCATTGATGTCACCATGCGGTTGGTGACCGAACCATGCCTTGTAAGTAGCTTGCGAATGCTTGTCCCATTCGCTGGTAAACACGCAGCGACCGCCGATTGCAGACAGAGCGATGCGGAAGCCACCAATTCCAGCAAAGAGATCAATGAAGCGGAAATGTGCAGCGCCCGATGCGGCGCAGGCTCGGGATCTCGCGGTGCCCAGGTCGACCTTTGGCTCGATCGATGGCAGGCTGCCGAACAGGGTGGCTTGATCACTAAATCTGCCGTCCATGACGGTAGAAGCCTAGCGCGAGCGGGGAAGCCGTTGCTTCACCACCAATGGGCGAACCTGCGATTCGTGGCAGAATGCCGTTCTTACGGGTGGTTCAGGGGCTGCGGTCGCGAATATGCCGCTGTCGGTCAACGCGGGCGTGGCAGGTGGCGACCGAGCCGGCAGCTCTGTCCCAACTCACGGCGCTGACGACTTGCCGACTTTTACGCCGATGCGGCAGACTGTGTGTATCTCGGATTCCACACGCGCGTGCGTCCTAAACCCCCCACCCCCACCCGCTCCCGCATCATGTCCGCCATCCGCGGCCATGACACGACGCCCGAGCGCCTCGTCCGCTCCGCGCTGCATCGGCACGGCCTGCGGTTCCGGCTGCACGTGCG
>CAIUHT010000182.1 GCA_903898975.1 uncultured Planctomycetaceae bacterium | reverse complement strand
GGCGTACCGCGAGATCTACTACACGCGACACGAGACCGGAGGGGGAGCGATCCAGGATGCGCTGACGCACCTGCTGAACCTGGGGGAGTGGCTGGTGGGACCGATCAGCCGGCTGGTCTGTGACGCCGCGCACCTGGCGCTCCCGGGGGTCACCGTGGAGGACACCGTGCACCTGCTGGCTCGCCATTCGGCCCAGCCGGGAGCGACTGCTGTCGAGAGCAGTCATGAGAGAAGCCCAGCAGGGGCCGAAGTGCTGGCCAGCTACGCGCTGAACCAGCACCAGGCCCCCAATGAAATCCATGTGCAGGTGGTGTGCGAGCGGGGAACAGTGAAGTGCGAGGTCCATGCCCAGCGACTGAAGTGGATGACCGCTCCGCAAACCGACTGGCAGCAACAGGAATTCGGCCCCCGGGAACGGGACGCCGTGTACCGGGCTCAGGCCGAGGCCTTCCTGGATGCTCTCGACGGGCGGGGCCAGGTGGCCTGCAGCCTGCGGGAGGGATGGCAGACCCTGCGGGTCAACCTGGCGGCGCTGCAGAGTGCCCGTGAGGGGAGTTGGCAGATCCTGCCGGGTTGGCCAGGATGACGAACCGCGCAACTGGGTGCAAACAGAGACTGGCGGAACAAACGGCAGGCAACAAACCGAATTGATGGAGACAACCGATGAGTCGCTGGCGCGCAGTTCCCAAGGCGGAGACGTTGGAGCGGGGGTGTGGCGGGGCGGAACCGGTGGTCGGCGTGGCGTTTCTGGAAGGGCCCGCCGCACATGCCGACGGGCGGGTCTTCTTTTCTGACATCTGGAACAACCGGATTCTGTGCCTGGATGCGAGCACTGGTCAGACCACCGTGTACCGCGAAGAGAGCGGTCGGACGAATGGGAATCTGTTTGACGCCCAAGGCCGGCTGATTTCGTGCGAGGGGTCGGAGTTTGGACCAGGGGGTCGCCGGCGGCTGGTGCGAACCGACCTGGCCACCGGGCAGGTGACTGTGCTGACCGAACGGTATGAGGGGCGACGCTACAACGCTCCGAATGACGTGGCGGCCCGGGCGAACGGCCAGCTGTTTTTCACCGATCCCTGTTACGGCGATCGGACGCAGATGGAGCTCACGCACGAGTCGGTGTATCGGGTCGATCCCTCGGGGGTGGTGACACGGGTGCTGACACAGCCGGCGATTCAACGACCGAATGGGATTGCTTTGTCACCAGACGAGCGTACGCTGTATGTCGTCGACAGTTGCCCGATCGCCGGTGGCAATCGCAAGATCTGGGCTTTCGACCTGAATGACGAGGGAGAGCCCTCCGGCCAGAGACTGATCCTTGATTTCGCCCCCGGTCGTGGGGGTGATGGGATGGCGGTCGACGTCGAGGGAAACCTGTACATCGCGGCGGGGATCGCCCATCCGCGGCATGGTCACGAGACCAATGAAGTTCCCCCGGGGATTTATGTTGTGAGTCCACGCGGCGACCTGCGCGGGTGCCTGCCCATCGTCGAGGACGTGATCACCAATGTGACCTTTGGGGGGCCAGACTGCCGGACGCTGTACATCACGGCGGGGAAGACGCTGTTCACTGCCCGCAACGAGATTCCGGGGTGGCTGGTCCATCGCCGAAGCTAAGTCGTGAACGAGTGAGTCGTGAACAGCTCACCCCGTCAGCAGCGAGTGAAGTAGAGCTTCAGAAGCAAGACTTCCCCAAAGCGTGCGGAGTGAACGAACGGGGATACCGCCTCACAAACCGACGGATGACTCGCGGCACAGGTTGGGAAGGGAGTCGGTCGGTCATCCGTGACTAAGCGGAGGCAGTCGGGTGAAAGCGCTCGGGTGACAGCCGGTGACTGCCAGCACAGCGACCGCGAGAGGCTGGGCAAAACGGCCATTCCTGAGGATCGGCTGTGGTGTTGCGGAATGGCGCAACGGCGCGGGGGTCGAGAGGACGCGACCCGGAGAGATTGGACGGTGGGAGCGGGAACCGAGGAGCAGGGGCACTGACGACGGGGGCCGTTGGGACGGGGGCCGTGGGGACGGGGCTTACTTCAGTTTCTTCAGATACCGCACAAAGTCGGCGTCGAACTGATCGAGATTGTCCCCAAAGGTCTCAGCGAAAAGCTGGATGCGGTCTTTGGGCTCATCCCAAACCAGGCGGGGCTTTTCGCCCAGGCGCTTGAGATAGGCGACATACTCGCGTGGGCGAGTGCGGGCGAGAAAGTACGTGAGGGCCCACGCCTCGGCATAGGCGTCGCCCGACTGCTCGGGATCGGTGAAGCGCTGGTCCGATTCGAGCAGTTTGCGGAGTGAACCGGGACCGCGTCGCCGGGCGAGCGCTTCCAGGAATTGCCGCTGGCGAAGATCGTTGACCTGCCCCACCGATTTCCACCCAGTCCGGCTGGTGAGATCGGGAGTCTCGAAGTACATCGCCATCCCCTCGGTCACCCAGAGGGGATTGTCGGCGAGCCGGGTGTGGAGCCCGCTGTTGAAGGCCATCTGATGGGTCGCTTCATGAATCACGG
>CAIUHT010000181.1 GCA_903898975.1 uncultured Planctomycetaceae bacterium | reverse complement strand
CCTGGTTCGTACTTGACTTCCGTTCTCTCGATCTCCTCGGCCCGAGTTGTCGCCCCCCATTGTCTCAGCAGCCAGCCGCACGCTCCGTGCACCGTCGAGCTGGGGTCGTTCAAGTACCACCCCGCCACCTGCTCGATCCGTCGCTCCCGCTCCTCGGCAGCGACCTCGTCGACCGGGTACTCGCCCAGGGCAATCAACAACGCGTACCGCACCTGCGGCTCATACGTTCCCACGGGGGCTGCCACGACCAGGTCGAGAGACTCCAGCAAGGTCTGCAACGGCACTCCACGCGGGCGACAGGCGAGCATGAACTGTGACAGCGCCTCCGGGTCATCGGTCATGTCGCAGGCCTTCAGGGCCGCCCGCTTCTCCCCTAGCCGCAACAGCATCGTCGCTGCGTTCGCCCGCCCTTTTCCGAACGATATCCGAGGCACCGATTCCAGCTCCGCCGGAGGCAACGTCTCCACCTGTGTCACCAACCCCGCGCGGATGTCGCCGGTCACCACCTTTTCAAAAGCCGGATACAGAATCTCGAACTGCTCGGGCGTGGCGACCAACAGCAGGTCTTTCAGCCGCTCGCGCTGGTCCCCGGCATAATCCACCACCGCGATCGCGGCAGCATTCCGCTGCACTTTTTCCAGCGACTCATCAAGCACTTTGCGTTCGATCTCGGGCAGCAGCAGCGCCGCCACCGGGCGCAACGCCTTGCGCATCTCCCCCTGGAACTCGGGGTTCGACGCCAGCAACTGGGCCACCACAAAGCTCACATCGGCGGCTGTCCAGGCGGCGGGGGGCGATTCGCCGGCCTCGACCTCGGTCAATTCCGCGCCGGGCGCAAACCCCGCCAGGGCCATCCCGGCTCGCAACCGTCGGTCTCGCGCCCCGCGCTCATTCCGCAGTTCCTGCCAGAGGGGCTCCACCAGCTCTGTCCGGTACCCTTCTAAGGGCTCCCGGGTGGGCAGGAATTCTGGCAAGGGGCCCGCCAGCAGCATCTCTTGCAAGAGCGGGAGCTGGGTTCGATCTTCGCCAATCGTGAGCCGGGCAATGCGCTCGGCGATGGTTGGTGCCCGCCCCCCCGCCTCGGCCTGCGCAAACAGCTGCTCCAGTTCCCGGCGGGCCACTTCCCGCGCCCGCGGTTCACTCAACGGAGCCCGCACCCGCGTCCAGTCGAGAGGCTGGGCCGTTTCGAGTTGGGCGACCGTGGCCGCGACCGTGCGTTCGAAATCGCGCTGGGACTGCTGCCGCTGGAACCACCAGCCCCCCAGGAGCAGGCCGGTCAGCAGCGTGAGGGCAAGTGCCGTGCCGCGCCCATGCACGACCGCCGCGCGGGCCAGCAGCTTCCGCTCGGGCTCGCGCCAGCTGTTGGCGCTGGTCCACCGGCGGATGCGGAGGTGTTCGGCCAGGGTGGGGAGGTGGCGGTCTTCGCTCTTCACGCTCCACAACGCCGTTCGCTCGGCCAACAGCAGTTCCGCCTGTCCCTGCCTGGTCTCCCGCTGCTTGCGTTCGAGCCAGACGCGGAGGGCGGGGACGAGGTAGTCGTGGGTGAGCTGGTAGCGGGGTGCGCCCCCTTTCCGCACCCGCCCGGTCTCGGTCGCTGTGATGAGCCGGAGGTCGCCGTCGAGAATTGCCATGGTGTCGGCCAGGCGCCGCGACGCCGCGGGCAACTGGGTGTCGGCGGCGAGTTCCGGCACCGTTCGCTGGTGCCCCTTGATGTCGGTGCCGAGGGGGGGGAGCAGGCTTCGCAAGACCCGCTGGGCCCAGTCGCTCACCTCGCGGTACCGCGGATTTGTGCCCCGATCGCCGAGGGTCTCTTCCAGGAACGCCGCACCGACCTGGTCCATCCCTCCCAAGGCTGCGAGGGTGGCTGGCTCCCACGGTTTGCGTTTCACCAGGTCGGCGAACAACGCCAGTCGGACCGGGACGACCTGCCCCTTTTCGACCAGCAGTTCCGTCGCCTGCCGGCAGAATTCCTGCTGCGATTCCGAGAGCGGGGCAGGAGGTTTGGGCAGGGCGCCGTAGCCGCGTCCCAGCCGGATGAGGACTCGCCGGGCGTGATCGAGATCGAACAGGTCGACCAACTGGCAGGTCTGCTTTTCGACGAGGGGAATTTCGAGCTTGCGGAGCAGGCGGTTGGCGGCGATGCCAAAGTCATCGCGGACCATGAGGACCGCCTGCAGGCGACGCCCGTCGCAGTGGGCCAGTGCCTGGACCAGTTCACTGGTGTTCGACACCGGGTGGGCGTTGAGCCACTGCTCGAACTGGTCGAGGACCAGCACTGTCTTGGGGGGAGCCTCGAGCCCGGCCCGCTTCCGCAACCAGCGAAACGTGTCGACCAGCGACAGCGCGGAGGGCAACTGGGAAATCTCGGCTCGCAGGTCGCGGAGCAATTCGTCCTCGGTCCGATCGGGGGTCGCCTGCAGGTAGATGGCGGTGATCTCGGGCTTGAGTCGGGGGAGCACCCCGGCACGCACGAGGGAGCTTTTCCCGGAGCCCGAGGGGCCCAGCACGAGGCCAACGCGGCAGGTTTCGCCGGTCGACTCGAGCTGGCGTTTCCAGAACGCGATGCTTTCGGGGAGACCGTCGCGGTCGAGCTGGCCGGGGAGGAGGTCGAGAAAGACGGCGGCATCGTCGGCGGAGAAGGCCCGCAGCCCGGGGGGGTTGACCACTGCCTCGACGGCGGGGGGGAGGTCGG
>CAIUHT010000180.1 GCA_903898975.1 uncultured Planctomycetaceae bacterium | reverse complement strand
TGTCATGGAAATGCGCCGTCGCGGGCATGCCGATTCGAAGATCAAGAAAATTGTCTACGACAATCCCCTCGAGTTCTTCCGCCAGTCACGGCATTTCCGGTTTACTCCCCCCGATACCCTGGTGAATGGTCTCCCGTCGGAAACGCGATAACCGACGCTTCGCTGCGCGGCGGACTGGGGGGCGGGTGATCGGCGGGCGACCCGGTGGGGCGGGCGGCCGGGGCAGGTTGGTCCTGCCGGGATTGTCCCGGTTTCTGGGGATCCTGGTTCCAACGACATCGATCGTTTCTCGATGGCGGCGGGCACCCGATCAGGGGGCTGGGTCTGACCTGGGGGAAGCTGGCGGCAGACCACTGGTCAGACCTCTGGTCTGAGCCAGAAGGTCCAACTGAAAGCAGTGCTTTCCTGCGGGATGATTCCAGAAAGGTTCCCATTTCCGCTGGCGCGACAGGTCGAACTGGGCGCACAACTCGAACTGCGAGTCTTCCAGGGGACGGTACTCGTAGGGGGCCTTGGTCGCGGGATCCTGGAGAGACAGGGCCCAGGGGACGGCATCACCCTGCCGTGCCCGGAGATCGAGTTCGGCCAGGGTCTTGGGCAAGTCAGCCACCAGGCGGGGGCGATCTCCCGATCGATCCACACACAAAATCTCCAGTGCCCGCCGGATCCCACGCAGATCGCTCAGACGCTGTTCGTCGATGCGGCGCAGCCGTTCCTGGAAGGGGGAGCCAATCAACGTCATCCCCCCCAGCAGCAGCAGGCTGAACAGGAAGGTCCCCCAGAGGGCGAATCCGCGATGCAGTTGCCGCGATGTCATTGGGCCACCTGTTCTTCCAGGCGCATCACCAGCCGGTAATAGGCGAAGACCGAGAGCGCCAGAACCAGCAGCAGTCCCATCTTCACGAGGGTCAGCCCCTGGAGCTGCCCTTCAAAAAAGAAGAAGAGCAGCGCAATCAGGTTCCCCAGGACGGTGACGGCCGCCACCAGCAGGGTGAGCCAGAGAAAGAACCTGCGAACCGGGGTTTGCAGCGATTCGGGACGGCGTTCTCCCTCGAGGAGACCGAGGCGGGAGAAGACCAGGAACAGGGGGAATGTGACCACCACGGTTGCCAGGGAGAATCTCAGGCCACTCAGGTTTTCTTCGGGGTCGATGTTCCAGGCCTGGAAATTGGCTGGATCTGGAAACAGTCGATCGAGGATGCCAAACCCCAGGATGACCGCATGGACAAGAGTTGCGAACAGCAGGCCAAACGTGAGGAGATTCCGAAAGACATCCCAGGCACCGGCGGTCCGGCGGGGACGGGGAATCGGAAGGTCCAGCGTTTGGCGGGCGAGAGTCTCAGCCACGTCCGCGTCTTTCCACCCGGCCGCGAGCAGAACCATCCGGATCGTTCCGGGGTCCATGCCGTGGGTTCTCGCCTGGCGGATGAAATCTTCGAGTTCCGTCACGGCCGGGGTCTCCAGCAATTCATGGCGACAGAAGTGCTCGCACGATTTCCGGGGCCGGGGCCTTCACGAGTGGCAGCACGTTCCACAGCAGCAGGGCGAGGGGGCCGCAGAACAGGACACTGTCGACGACATCGAGCAGGCCGCCAAACCCGGGAAACAGGGGGGGGGCATCTTTCTGCCCCACATCGCGCTTGATGAGGGATTCGGCGAGATCGCCCAGCATCCCGGCCAGGGCGATCAGCAATCCGTAGAGCAGCAGTGCCCAGAGTGGACCGGCAGGCTGCCCCGTGAGTCCTGGAAGTGCGAAGCGCAGCCAGAGGCAACCTCCCAGCATGCCTCCCACCAGCGCTGCGATTCCTCCCGACACGGTTTTGCCGGGGCTGATGCGGCGAGCCATCCTGGCACCCCCCAGGGCGCGTCCCACGAAAAAGGCCGAGGTGTCGCCACACTTGACCGTCACCACCAGGGAAGCGAGGGGAATGTAGCCCAGCAGACCATCGCCCACCCATCTCAATTGGGCGGTCGTCGAGGTCAGGATGGCGATGTAGCAGAGTCCCAGGACTTCGGCACCGAGGTTTTCGAGAGAGGTTCCAGGCTGTTCGAAATGGTACATCGCCCGGGTGAACAACAGCATCAGGGCGAGGCCGAAAACCAGCATCGGGGGACCGAGCTGGGCCAGGGAGGCCGACATCCCGGTCAAACCGGGTATGGGAAACCAGTTGGCCAGCACGACTCCACTGGCCAGCAGGGCCAGGACGTGCCAGTTGAGGCGGAAAGACCGCACCTGGAGCAGGCGGGCATACTCCCACGACATCCGGATCGCGATCAGCGCGACAAGCAGGGCAAGGAGTGGAGCACGAGGGCCCAGCCGAAGATCAGCCCACAGCAGGCCGACAAAGGACACGATCAGGATTGGTCCGAAGACCAGTCGCCAGAACAGCATGGAATTCGATTCAGCCTTTCAGTCCACCAAACCGGCGATCTCGCGAGGCGAAATCCCGCAGGGCGGCGAGCAGGTCAGGTTTGCGGAACTCGGGCCAGAATGTCTGCGTCACCCAGAGTTCGGCATAGCTGATCTGCCAGAGAAGATAATTGCTGATCCGCATTTCACCGGCCGTCCGGATCAGCAGGTCGGGGTCCGGCATGTCGGCGGTGTAGAGATGGGTGGCGACGGTTTCCTCGTTGATCTGGTCGGGGTTCAGTTCGCCCCGTGCCACCTGGCGGGCGATGGACTGGCAGGCGTCGACCAGTTCCTGGCGCCCGCCGTAGTTGATGGCGAGGCACAACCGCATTCCCGTGTTGGCGGAACTGCAACGGGTTGACTTGTCGACCTCGCGAAGCACCCCTTCGGAAAGTCCCGTCCGCCGTCCAATCATCGAGAAGACGATGTCCTGGCGCATGATCTCGGCCCGTTCCTCGACGAGGAACTGTTCGAGCAGGTTCATGAGGAAATCGAGTTCCCGCTGGGGTCGCTTCCAGTTTTCGTGGCTGAAACAGTACAGGGTCAGTTGTTCGAGTCCGAGTCGGGCACACTCTTCCACCATCCAGCGGACCGTCTTGACACCCCGACGGTGTCCTTCGACGCGGGGGAGGCCACGCTGCTGGGCCCAGCGTCCGTTGCCGTCCATGATCACCGCGATGTGGCGGGGCAGACGACTGCGGTCGAGCCCTTCCGCCGCCAGGATGTCATCGGTGTAGGGGGCGGTTGTGCTCACTGGAAAGCCTCTTCGTGTTCGCGCACCTGCTTCATGGTCCGGCGCAGAGCGAGGACCCGGGGGGCAAACTGTTCGCGGGCGGCCTTCAACTGATCGACCGAGTTGGAGAGGGCGGCGTCCCGCTCGCGGCGATCGACCAGCGTCAAGCCCTTGGCCAGGTTGACCAGGGCCTCGCTGAGCGGTTCGTCAAGCAGTTGCAGGAGGTCGGTCCCCTGGCTGGCAAGTTGGGAACACAGCTGGTCCAGTTGCTGCCGGTCATTCTGCCGTTCGGAACTGGTCAGGCGACGTTGTGAAACCACCTCGGCGTCCTGACCGTGCCGGAGCATCTCGCGATTCACCAGTCGGCCAAACGGGTTCTCCTTGGTGACCACGTCCTGCTGGGCCGATTCGCAGGTTCTCAGCCCCTGCTGGGCCCGCTTCGACTCGGGGCGAAGTTCGAGCGCCTTCTTGAACTGGACGGTCGCCTGGGGGATGTTTTTTTGCTCCAGGTAGACCAGGCCCAGGTGCACATAGGCGTCGGCCTCTTTCGGTTCGAGGCGGATCGCCTCGCGATAGGCGGGAATGGCGAGGGCCCATTGCCGGAGGTGACGGTAGGCGGACCCCAGGTTGAAGAAGGCCGCCCCGGACGTTCGCTCGACCTGCACGGCCCTCCTCAGCACTTCCACGGCCTTCTGGTAGTTCTCGAGGCGGTTGTAGATGGCCCCGAGATTGATCCAGGCGGTGCCACGACGGGGTTCCAGGCGGGTCACCCGCTCGAAATGTTCGGCGGCGAGGTTGAGGTCCCCCAGGAGATAATGCGTGGTGGCGAGCCCGTCGTGGACGTCGGGATCCAGGTCATCGATCTGCCGGGCTCGCTGAAACACCTGCAGAGCCCGTCGGGCATCTCCCCCCCGCAGCAATTGGCGGGCTTGGGGCAGAAGCTGTTCCACAGTCTCTTCCGAGGCCATTCAACGACTCCCGCCAATTGTGGACCGGGGGGCCGGAACGAACGATTCCAGCACCGCCGAGGTGAGGAACTCAAAACCGGGGTCTCGTGAGAATACCAGCCGTTCCGCAGGACGATCAAGAACGGTTCAGAAACATGTTGGCGAGTTCCACGAATTCCGCTACAACCCGCTCGCCACGTCTGGCCGGGAGGGGTGTTCCTCCGACGGCCGGGGGGCAGGTTCCCTGATGAGCCGCCCTGATGAACCGCCCTGAAGAACCGATCGAGGAAGGCCCAGGTGCAGGGATGAATGTGCATTCCCGGATTCGAATCGCCCCGCTGTGCCGGGGATTGCTGTGGTGGGGACTGTGCTTCCTTGGTGGCTGGAGCCTGGTGGTCGCCGGTGCGGCC
>CAIUHT010000179.1 GCA_903898975.1 uncultured Planctomycetaceae bacterium | reverse complement strand
CACCTGGGTCCCCACCTCGGCCGAGGCCTGTCTCGCCACCTCGGGCGGCAACTCTCCGACATTGGTCAGGTCCTCTCCCCACCCAAACACGATGGGCAGGGGCATCCGGCGGGCATAAGCCGCGTCCGTCATTCCCAGGCAGACCGCCACGAACACACTGCACATCAGCATCAAACGATTCACAATCGCCACTCCTATCAGCAAAAAACCGGGATTCTCCTGAAGGCTCAACCGCCGTCACAAACAGCAATAGCCGGCCAATCCCGCACAAAAACCAGTCTCAGCCTCCCCCACACAGGGAAAACAGGAGAACACGCGACCTCCCAGAATACCGTGTCCCAGCGAGCAAATCCAGAACTTTTTTGGAATTCCGCACCACCCCCGACCCCCAACCCAAACCCTTCGACGTCTACCCCAATAAACCCTGCGAAACACAGCACCAGCGAAACGACCTCCGCGCCGGCAAAACCAACACAGCGCCGGCAAAACTAGCACAGCGCCAGCACGCGGAGGGGACTGCCGGAACCTTCCCGGATCTTCAGCGGAGCCGCGACGAACAGGGCTCCCGTCGGAGGCAGCTGATCGAGGTTGTTCAGGCACTGCAGCCCAAATCGCCCGGCTCCGTGCATCAACGTATGACACGGATACGGCAGCGGCCACCGGTAAGACTGCCCCGCATCGGTGTTGATCGTCTCGGCGGCGAAGCCCAGCACGTTCCGCTCATGGATCAGCCATTCGACTGTCTCCTGCAGCGGCCCCGGCGTGTGACACCCGTCGTCCTGCCTGTTCACGAACGCCACCGGGTCGCCGACCCGCTTGGACCAATCGGTGCGAAACGCCAGCCAGCCCCCTGCGGGAATCCGGCCATGCCGCCCCTCCCATTCCCGCAAGAAGTCGATCGTCAAGAGCCAGTCGTCATCCTCGGCGACCTGCGCGCTGGCATCGACCACGACAGCCGGGGCGATGAAGTTCCGCACATCAATCGTGTCAACCGTATTCCGCGGCAGGTTCCTCCCGGTAATCCAGTGAGCCGGAGCATCAAAGTGCGTCCCCGTATGCTCGCCACACGAGAAATTATTCCAATACCAACCAGGCCCCGCCTCGTCATAACGGGAAATCGTCTCCAGTCGAAAAGGGGCCACTTGGCCGAGTGCGGGGGGAAGGGGAAGAGTCGGAAAATCCGGCGACAGCACGTGCGTCAGATCCACCACCCGAACAGAACCCCCAGCACAAGCCGCCGCCAACTGAACCAGAATCTCCGACAAGCCAAACCCTCCCGAAAGAGTGAAACCAACCCCAACCCCAACGCCCGCCACTCTCCCCCGCCCCGCTCGCCCGATCGCCCGATCGCCCGCTCGCTCCTCCCTCTCCCCTCTCTCCTCTCTCCTCTCTCCTCTCTCCTCTCTCCTCGCTCCTCGCTCCTCGCTCCTCGCCCCCAAGCGCATCAAGCACCCGCAACAAACCCCCCAGCGAGTGAGCGAGTATCGCAACCCCCCAAGAGACCAGAAAGCCCCAGCTCCGATCGAATCAAATCCCGCAATCGCAACTCCCGCGAACTACCCGAGTCCCACGTTCCCCACCCCTCCGCCATCACCCCCGGGGACCGGCTCATTGTCCCGCCCGCCACCAACCAACTCCCCGAAAGCCAACCACCGCCCCTCCGCACTAAACCAAGCGGGAAACAGTGCCTGTCCCTCTCCCCACCGCGATCTGGTGCGTTTCAAAGAGATTGAGCACCCGCCGAGTCCGAGAGGGAACCTGCGCTGGGTCGCACGATTCCGGTCGTGAGACCACCCAGCACTGCGGTGCAGCGTCTGAATTCGCATCGCTTGGCAGCTACCCCAACAATCAGGAGTGCGTCGCCTACGAGCGTAATATTGCAGACAGCCGCGCCACTCCATGCGCTTGACCTTGTCTCCGCCCTTATCTCCAGCAACACACTCCAGACTCACCCTCTTTGGAGATTCTCAGCTTACGCGGCGGCCTCCTCGCCGCGCCGCCGAAAAGCCAAACCAAACCCCGATTCGATTCCGGTGCTGTCAGGGGCGCCGACAGTGGCCACGACACCATTTTCGGTCAACTCACGAGGGCGGAGGAGGAATTGCGCCTCCGCCGCATCGGTCCAACTTCTGATAGAAGACATGCTCCCAACGAAACTGTCCACTGGGGAAAAACCACAAGCAATTCAGGATGACGCTCGGTTACTCGTCTGCCCAACGCCATTGGATCGCTCCGACAACGATCGCCTCCGATCGATGACGAAACTCCCGCGACCGCTCGACTGTGGAGACATTCCTCTGGGGGGATTTTCGACCGGCTGTTTGGCCATTTCCGCGCGAAGTGCAAATTGCCTATCTCGACTCATCGTTCGGGATTGGGCGCTGGCCCTACATGGGAGGCAAAGTGGTCGCCGGGCCTCGCATGATCAACTTGGCTCCATGTGATGTTTATCGTGTGCCGGGGCCACTATCATGCACAGGACTGCGGGAAGAACCGCCAGCTTCAGTGGACTAAGAATTCCGAACTCACAAAATGAATCGATCCTCCTCGCTGAAACGGGAAATCCAACCTTCATCCGAGTAGAGTTCACCCGGGAGTCCATCGGAAATGTCTCTCAATTCCTCGATTCCATCCTTCATCTTCATTCCGAGTTGCAAATCTGCTTCCTGCTCCGCTGCCCAAAGCAAGTGATGAAGCACGGTGTCCACCACCCCTGGGATGAGTTGCAAAACCAGCTTCTTGTCTGTGTCAGAGACATCCCGAAGCAACGCTCGCACTTTCTCCGCTGACTCACCCTTCATGCGACCATCAATGATCATCTTCCAGTCAGTAACAGCCTCGTCCCTGACTTTTTTCATCAGGAGCTGACCGAATCTATCGAGTGCGGCTTGCGACATGTTATCTCCTACTTTTTTGCCAAGGAATGCGCGTCGGTGCAATTACGCCCTGTTGTGCCAAGTCTTGAAGTGACTCTTGTACGAGGGCTTGAGCCTCCGCTCTTGTCGCCCCACCGGCGACAAGAGACTCTTCAGCGATTCTCGTGTGTTCCGCCAAACTATTCGTACGGCCACTGCGGGCCAACTCGCCGAAAAGCTCTCGCTGTTTGTTTGTCGTGTCTTGGTGATTCCAGCCACGACTCTTCATGTAGTCCTGACTGATGCTGAAACCTTGGTCAAGATCGTATGTCCCATGGCCTTTGAATCCAGCCTTGGCATGAACGTGATGACCGCCTCCAACGCGATACTCCCCGACGTCAATCCCGGGCCTAGGAAAACTGTTTGGGGCATCAACCCGACGCAGCAGGTCACTATCGACGATCTCCCGTGTCCTGCCCCAGTTGAAAATGGAATTCGTTTCTGGTCGGCTTGGTAATTCCCTGACCGGAGATTCAACCCATGAGTTCCAGCCGCCGTCGCTTCACACCTGAACAAAAGGCCCAGATCGTCCGCCGCCATTTGGCCAACAAGGAATCGGTCTCGGCCCTCGCTGAGGAGTTCGGCCTCCAGCCCAGCCAGATTCACCTGTGGGTCAACACACTTTTGGCCCAGGCCGACAAGGCCTTTGAGCGATCCTCTGGCAGCACGCGTGCGGACAAGGCCCAGGATCAGCGCATCCAGCACCTCGAAGCCAAGCTGGCCACCAAGAACGAGGTCATCGCCGAGCTCCTGGAGGAGAACGTCAAGTCAAAAAAAGAGCGTGGGGAACTCTGAACGGACGTTGGGTTCCCCATGACACTCGCGACCAGGTGGTCGATTACGTCCGCTACTGGACCGATCGGGCTGAAACTTCGGCCAAGACCATCCTAAGATGGCTCGATCTGGCCCCCAGCAAATTCCACACCTGGAAAGACCGGTATGGTAAGGCCAATGAGCACAACGGCCAGATCCCCCGAGATCATTGGCTCGAAGCTTGGGAGCGACAGGCCATCCTCGACTTCCACGACCGCAATCCTCTCGAAGGATACCGCCGACTGACCTTCATGATGCTCGACGATGACATCGTGGCGGTCAGTCCCACCAGTGTTTACCGCGTTCTCAAGGCCGCCGGTCGACTCGACCGCAAGTGGGTCACCGCCTCCAAGAAAGGAACCGGGTTTGTGCAGCCTCTGAGGCCGCATCAGCACTGGCACATTGATGTTTCCCACATCAACGTCGACGGCACGTTCTACTACCTCGCCAGCATCCTCGACGGCTACAGCCGCGCGATTGTCCACTGGGAACTGGGGTAAACCATGAAGGAACAGGAGATCGAGGTGATCGTGCAGAAGGCCCTGGAGAAACACCCCGGTGTCAGGCCACGCATCATCTCCGATAATGGTCCCCAGTTCATTGCCCGGGACTTCCAGCAGTTCATCCGCATCGTGGGCATGACCCATGTTCGGACCAGTCCCTACGATCCCCAGTCCAACGGCAAGCTCGAACGCTGGCACGGCAGCCTCAAACGTGAGTGTATTCGGCCGGCCTGCCCGAGTTCCGTTGATGAGGCCCGGCGCAGATTCACCGCGTACGTTGACCGCTACAACACCGTTCGACTGCATTCCGCGATCGGATGCAGCACCCCCGACCGACAGGTGGCAAGGTCTGGAACAGGTGATCCTTCAGGAACGCGACCGCAATCTGCAGCAGGCCCGACGGTGACGCCAGTTGGCCCGGCAAAAGGGGACTTCCCTGGCAGAGGTTGCCGGAGGACTCTCCCCTGGTGGCAATTGGTCTCGCTTTGGGCCGTGGTTACGGCTCTGCAGCGGTGCAACCGGAGCGCCGTATCAATGGCCAGGACCGAAACCCGGGCGGTCTCACGACCGCCCGCCTTTCTCTCCTTGGGGATTGGCATCAAGGCGACCAACCTTTGCGGCATGAGGCCGCGACTTCCCGACAGGATGTCGCCTTCGTACGATCAATGCCGCCCCGACGAAGTTCCTTTGCCCGCTCGGCCGCCTTGGTGACATGCGAATTTCATTTGTCTTTCAGGTCCGGTTTGTCGATTCCGTTTCGGGATCGTCAGTGATTGCGCCGAGCCTTGTGCAAGACTTCAGGTTGTCGGAAGAGACCCTGGATGCCTACCTGGACGCCGATATTGCTGACGCAGGCGTTGTGGGTGGTGAGGTGTCCTTGAAGCAAACTGCCACCGGTCAGCCATTGATCGAAGTTGCGTACTGGCATCCCGGCAAGCCGGGCGATCGATTGGTTCACGGCCTGAGAGCATACACCGTGTCCCAGCTCGAGGATGGGATTGGCGAAGGTGGGTTTGAATTTGCGTTTGCCGGCCAGCGCTTGCTGGTGATGGCGGACACGGAGGATGCCGGAATTGTCGATGTGAAGCACGATGGACGCGTTGTTCCGGAACCCTCGCGAATTGCCATGGCCGCTCGTGATGGAGATCTGCCTCGGTTGAT
>CAIUHT010000178.1 GCA_903898975.1 uncultured Planctomycetaceae bacterium | reverse complement strand
GGCCGCCTGCCGCAGCAGGTGCCCGACCTCGACCAGCGCCTGCTGGGATACGTGGCGTCGCTGAACGGCCCGGCCCATTGGGCGGTTGGGTTTCCGGCGGGTCCGTCGGCCCGACCGGGCACCGTGCGGCAAGTCTCGCATTGAGTGCCGGGCGAAGGCCCGCGCTGGAGCGACGATCTGCCCGACGTTCGCCCTGCTTCCCGCAGCCCAGCGCCCTTCGCCAGCAGGCCCAGCGCCCTGCGACAGTTCGCCCTGCCCACCCACGGCGGATCGTGCGGTTCGCGATTCTCGTGGCCGACGCGGTGTCGCCGACTGTGTGCGGGCGAGACTGTGTTCTTGAATAGCGTGATGGCAATGAGCCGGGCTGTGGCAGAGAGTCGGGGCTGTGGCAGTGAGCCCGGGTGGCGGCAGAAAACCGGGTGGCGGCAGTGAGCGCCGCGTGGGCAGCCGCTGGAGCCGGCGTGGTGGAGCTGTGGTGAATGGCGCCGGCGGCGGGCAGGCTGGTTGAAGCTGGCGGACGGAAGCTGCGGGGGGCGATCAGGCGGGATTGGCGGCGGTGTTCTGCGCGAAGCTGGCGCACAGCCCGGCGTAGTGCCCGCCGAGCGCCAGGAGCTGCGTGTGGGTGCCGCGTTCCACGAGTCGGCCCTGATCGAGCACCAGCACGAGGTCGGCGTCGCGGATGGTGGAGAGGCGATGGGCCACGACGAAGCTGGTCCGGCCGGTGAGCAATTTCCTGAGGGCTCGCTGCAGGCGGACTTCCGTAACGATGTCGATGGCGCTCGTGGCTTCATCGAGCACGAGGATGCGGGGATTGGCCAGCATGGCGCGGGCGAAGCAGACGAGTTGTCGCTGGCCCAGCGAGAGCTTCGCCCCCCGTTCGCCCACGAGGGTTTCGAAGCCCTCGGGGAGGTTGTCGAACAGGTCGAGACAGTCGAGTTGCCGGGCCGCGTCGCGGATCTCGTCGAGCGTCGCTCCCGGGCGACCCACGCGGATGTTGTCGGCGAGCGTGCCCGTGAACAGGAAGTTGTTCTGCAGCACCAGCCCCATCTGCTGATGCAGCGACGGGGCGGTGACATCGAGCAGGTCGTGCCCATCGACCCGCACGCGGCCAGCGGTGGGGAGATAGAACTTCGCCAGCAGGCTGATGATGGTGGTCTTGCCCGAGCCGGTGTGCCCCACCAGGGCGACCGTCTGCCCGGCCTCGGCGGTGAACGAGATCTCGTGCAGCACGGGGCGGTCGGGCTGATAGCCAAACGTGACCTGGTCGAACTCGACGCGTCCCGCCAGGGGAGGGAGGGGCCGGGCGGTGGGGGAGTCGGTCCAGTCGGCGGGGGTGTCGAGCAGCTGGAAGACCCGCTCGGCCCCCGCCATCGCCGTCAGCGCCTGGTTGTACTGGTTCCCCAGCATCTGGATGGGGCTGAAGAAGATGTTCGCGAGAAAGAAGAACTGGATGAGGTCGCCCGGTTCCATCCCGGCGTACAGCACGCGATACCCTCCCAGCAGCAGCAGCAGGGCGATGAACAGCTGGGCGTTGGTCTCGAGCAGCGGCATGAAGACCCCGGCGGTCCGGGTCGCCCGCATGTTGTAACGGGCGTGGTCTTGCAGCAGGTCGTCGAAGAGCTGCGCGTTGAGTTCCTCGCGGACGAAGCCCTGCGTCACCCGGATGCCATTGACCGACTCGGCCAGTGTCCCGGTGATGCGGCTGAAGCTTTCCTGGATGGCCCGATACGCCTGGCTCAGTCGCCGGCGGAAGTAGCGGTTCAGTCCCCACAGCACCGGGCTGAGCCCGGCGACCACCAGGAACATGACCCAGTCGTAATAGAGCATGAACAGGGCCGAGACGAGCATCTGCCCGGCCCCCACCAGCGTGACGAACAGCACATCCTGCACCCCCACGCGCATCGCCTCGCAGTCGGAGGTGACCCGGCTGATGATCCGGCCAATGCGGGTGCGGTCGTACCAGCCCAGGGGCATCCGCTGCACATGCTCGAAGATCTGCTGCTGCAGGTCGCGGACCACGCTTTCGCCCAGCTCGAGGGCGAGCCGCTGGCGGAAGTGGAAATTGAAGTTGGTCCACGCCGCCAGCAGCAGCAGCCCGCCGGCCCCCAGCAGCACGCGGGGGAGCGGTTCGTGCCGGGCGATGGGCCCGTTGATGACCGCCCCAATGGTCCACGCCACCAGGGGGAGCTGAATGGCCCGCAGCGCGACGGTCAGCAGCAGCCAGTTCCGCTTGCGGGCGTAGGGGTGGGTGTAGCTGTAGAGCCGGCGGATGAGCTGGAAACTGAGCGGGCGTTCGGCGGCCTCGGTCTCGGGGTCTTTGCGGACGTTGGTCAGCGAGACGCCGCGGCGGCCCGGGTCGGCGGTCAGGGTGGGGGTGGTCATGGCGCGGGGGCGAAAAGTGGCGGCCGGCGATGAGGCACTCGCGGGCGCAACCGGGCTGAAAGTGTAGCGGCGACCCGCTGGCCACGCAGCCGGGCGGGGGGCCCTGGCCCCGCGCGGCGACCCCTCTTCGGTGATCAGTGTCTGCAGTTGATACTGGCGACAGACTTCGCGGGTCACATCATCGTCGGGCGACGTCACGACCACCCAGTGATCGAACAGGTGGCGGTTCCACTCGGCGGTCACCGCCAGGAAGTCG
>CAIUHT010000177.1 GCA_903898975.1 uncultured Planctomycetaceae bacterium | reverse complement strand
TGATCGAGAACCACTCCGGGCTCGACGCGAATGAGCCGGCGGTCGAGGTCGAGTTCTCCAATCCGGTTCATGAATCGACTGAAGTCGAGCACGACCGCCCGGCCCACGGTCTGCCCGGAGAGGCTGGTGCCACTTCCCCGGGGGAGCAGGGGAACTCCGTACTCCCCGGCGATCTCGGTGGCCGCCAGCACATCGCCCCGATGGCGGGGAAAGACGACCCCCACGGGCTCGATCTGGTAGATGCTGGCGTCGGTGCTGTACAGCCCGCGGGACATCGGGTCGAACCGCACCTCGCCCTCGAGTCGCGAGGCCAGGTCGTGCTCTAAACCACGCAACTGCTCAGTCGATTCGGTCATGCCGGCTGGAGATGGGTCACAAGAGACAAGGAGGGGTCAACGCCCCGGGGGCAAGTCGGTCGCGCCCGGGGGCTTAATCACTCGCCAGTGGAATCGCCCGACCACTGGCTGGCGTCATCGGGCCGGGGCAGGGCTCAAGATGACTCAGCCGGGCCGGACGACGCTGGAGGGGCGGGCCAGCGGGCGGGACGTTTTTCGAGGAAGGCGGCGAGCCCCTCGGCTGGTTCACGGGTCTGGTAGCAGCGGCCGAAGAGGCGGGCTTCTTCGAGCAGCAGATCATCGAGGTCGAGGTGTGGACCGTGGGCCAGGAACGCCTTGGCGGTCGCGACGGCTTCGGGGGCGGCCCGCAGCAACTGGTTGAGGCGGGTTTCGAGATCGCTGGTGAAGCTGGCGTCGGGATAGACCGCGTCGGCGAGACCGAGCAGGCGGGCCTCGCTGGCCGGGAGCAGTTCGCCCGAGAGGACCAGCCGACGGGCCGCCAGCGGGCCGAGGTTCCGCAGGGCCCGTGCCGCCCCACCCCAGCCGGGAATGAGCCCCAGCGTGACTTCGGGCAGCCCGATGCGGGCCGACTCGGCCAGGAAGCGGAAGTCGCAGGCCAGGGCCAGTTCGCACCCACCCCCGGCACAGGCGGCGTGAATGGCGCAGACGGTCAGGCTGGGGAGGCGGGCGATGCGGCGGAAGAGTTTCTGTCCCCGGCGGGAGTAGCGGCGTGCCGAGCGGCGGTCGAGCGCCTGCAACTCGTGCAGACTGGCCCCGGCCAGGAAGGTGCGGCCGGACGCTGCGATGACCACGATCCGCGGGGGCTGTTCTTCCAGCTGGCTGACCACCCGCGCCAGTTGCTCGAGCACCTCCAGCGACAGCAGTTGCACGCCGTTGTCACTTTCAAACCGGATCCACGCCACCCCGTTCGACTCGGGCTGGAACACCACGCGGGTGCCACTCATCACGTTCACGCTCCTCGCGGGCCTGGCAGCGTCCCGCCTGAACAATCCGTCTCGGTTGCCTGTTTCGAAGAGTCTACCACGCCCCCCCTCTCTCCCGGCAGCGGACGATCATCTTGAACGGGCTCTCTGCGGTGCAATCTGGCAACGGAGAACCGCGGAGTCGTCCGCGAAGACAACCGAACGCCCCGGTCCAGCTTGGTTCGTGACCCGCCGCCAGCCACGCCGCGACCCGCGTCTCTATCGACGCCCACACCGACGCTACCGACTGGCGACCTTCCGGAATTGACTCATCCGGCTGAACCGACTCATCAAGCGAAGTCGATATGGAGACCAGGGGCCGCGCTGATTATCATGAGGCGATCTCGGCACGGTGTGCCGAATGGCAGGGGGCCGATGCGACTCGAACCGAATGCCATGTACTGCCCGGGAATGTGCCGGGCGGGGATGAGGCGAGCGGGGCTTGGGCCTACGGGGCTTGGGCGAGCGGGGCGACGGGCGATTTTCCAACGGGAGCGGGCGGGATGCTGTCGATTCTGGGGCGACCGGTGGAGGGGCATTGTGACGGGCGGTCACGCCGGCATTTTTTGAAGCTGGGGGGGCTGGCGCTGGGGGGGTTGGGTCTGCCGCGGCTGCTCGCTGCCCAAGAGGCGTCGCAGCCCGCCGGGGCCCAGGCGCTGTCGCACAAAGCGGTCATCATGATCTTTCTTTCGGGGGGGCCGTCGCACCAGGACAGCCTCGACCTGAAGGTCGATGCCCCCAAGGAGATCCGCGGGTCGTTCCAACCCATCGCGACGAATGTGCCCGGGATTGAGATCTGCGAGCACATGCCCCGGCTCGCGCAGATGATGGACAAGTTCGCCATCATCCGCTCGCTGTTTGGCAGCCCCGACCAGCACGCCTCGGACATGTGCGTGAGCGGGTATCCGATTGGGGCCAAGGGTCGGCAAGACAATCATCCCTCGCTGGGGTCGGTGGTCTCCCGGTTGCAGGGTCCGGTCGATCAGGCGGTCCCCCCGTTTGTCGGCCTGACCATCAAGACCAGGCACGCCCCGTATTCCAATCCCGGGTTGCCCGGGTTCCTGGGCCAGGCCCATGCCCCGTTCCAGCCCGAGGGGGAGGGGATGGCCGACATGCGGCTCAATGGCATCAACCTCGATCAACTGCGCGATCGGCGTTCGCTGCTGGGGAGCTTCGACAGTTTCCGCCGGCGGACCGAGGGGAACCGGGTCTTCGAGGGGGTCGATTCGTTCACGCGGAAGGCGTTTGACGTGCTGACCTCAAGCCGGTTGGTTGAAGCGCTCGATCTCGAGCGGGAGGACCCGGCCCTGCGCGACCGGTACGGGCGGGGGAGTGCCGACCCGGCGTTTGGCGAAGACGCGGGACCGCACTGGATGGACCAGTTCCTGATGGCCCGCCGGCTGGTCGAAGCGGGCGTGCGGTGCGTGACGCTGTCGTTTGGCAGCTGGGACCGGCACGGGGCGAACTTCGAGCGGTTGCCCGAGCAGTTGGCGAAGCTGGACCAGGGGATCACGGCATTGGTCGCCGACCTGCACGACCGGGGCCTGCAGAACGATGTGAGCGTGATCGCGTGGGGCGAGTTCGGGCGGACGCCGCGGATCAACCCTGGAGGCGGGCGGGACCATTGGCCGCAGGCGTCGTGTGCGCTGCTGGCCGGGGGCGGGATGAAGATGGGGCAGGTGATTGGTTCGACGAACCGCCTGGGCGAAGTTCCCCAAGACCGGCCGCTGCACTACCAGGATGTGTTTGCGACGCTGTATCGACAGTTGGGCATCGATGTGGCGAACACGACGATTCCCGACCCCAACGGGCGGCCGCAGTACCTGCTGGACCGCCGGGAAGCGATCCGCGAATTGATCTAGGCGTCGAGCGCAGGCAGGAGTCTCGCGAGACACTCGGGGCCTCGCGCTGAGCTGGCGAGATGGCGTGTCGGCGAGTTCACCGGTGCTGGGCCTGGGGTTGCTGAACCCTGCAGGCATCCGCCGCGGATGACTCGCGTGCCGATCACGCGGGGACGACGTTGCGACTGTCGGACCAAGAGCGTCTCGCCGCGCTCACGCCCGGCCAGGGGACTCGGCCTGGTGATCACCGGCTTCGCGCGACAGTGCCGCGTGTTCATTCCCCGGGTGACTTTGGGGCCGGTGCTGAGGCGGGAGGTTTTTGCTCGGCCGGAGGAGATTCGCCCGAGGGGTTCGCCGCGGCGTCGCCTGCCGGATTCCCCTTGGTGGGATCTGCGCCGGGCTGGGCTTGGCTGGCAGGCTGGTCGGGACTCGACTCGCTGGCAGCGGGTGGCGCCTCGCCCGCACCGGGCTCATTCGACCCCGCGTCGGCGGCCTCTGAAGAGGGTTCGCCTGTCTCAGAATCTGGGGGGCTCTCTTCGTCGCTGGTGGCTTCCCCGCTGGCAGCCTCGTCGTTGGCGGCTTCATCGCTGGCGGTGGGAATCTGCCAGTTTTTCTGGCGACCGCGGCCGCGGCCCTGGCCCCGGGGCTTCCCTTCGCCTGGGCTGCCCGGGCTTCCGGCCGCGAAGTTCTTTGGCCGGGGGATCGGCTTCTCGGGAAGGATTGGGGTGTTATCGGGCTGACAGCCAGTCAGGCAGGCGACCAGCAGCAGACAAAGCAGGAGGAAGATCGAACTGCGAGACATCGAGGATGACACTCGAGAAAAACTCAGAAGGGACAGCCTGCCCGGATCGCAACGAGCCGAGTGCCAGCCAGGCAGCCCCGCGCGGTGAAGTGGGCGGGTTGAAGGAAAAACCCGGGGCCTGATCAGGAGCAGTCTGCGGTAGCGCTGCGGCGGGGGTCTGCGAGACAGACATCCCGCGCACGGCGAGCACTGTTGCTCGCTGAGGGAAAAGTCACCGGAGCGGCAGGGAACCGCCGCACGCCGGCGTTTCTGGCGGTGGACGGTGGTCAGTGAGGAGACGGGGAGATGGCCACAGTTGGAGATGACCACAGTTGTGGAGGGCCTGAGGGGGGCGCAGAGCTTCGCAGGGAGTAACAAGGGGCACTGCCATGAAAAAGCCCCCGCCAGGTCGTTCCCAGCGAGGGCAATTCCACAAAGATGTTGGAACGTTGTCGGGGCGAAGGAATCGCCGCGACAGATCCCATTCGACTCCCGCCAAAGAACTATGGGCCGCTGGGAGGGGGAGGGGCTTCGAGGGTCGAACCCTGGGCACCGGCGGGCTGGGCACCACCGGCCGCGGGGGCTCCGCCACCGGCCTCGGCACTGCCAGCGGCGAAGTTCGCCGGCTTGGTGGTGGCGTTCTTGGGGGCCTCGATGGGGCCGGAGGAGCTGCCGCAGCCCACCAGGGCGAGGCAGGCAAGCGCGAAGGCCAACTTGAAAGACTTCATGAGTGTGTGTTCAAGGAGGAGGAAACAGGGGGGAAGGAAACGGACACAAGGCTGCGGAAACTCCGCAGCCTTGTGTGACATGCAGGTGCTGTGCCGACGGGCCATGTGGAGCCCGTCAGCAGCGTGGGTTAGTTACCGTCGTCGATCGGTTCGCCGTCAGCCATGCCACCGTAACGGCGGTAGGTCAGAGCGTTGATATTCTCGCTGATGAACCGAACACTGCCATCAGCCATGGCGAAGTGCATCCCGCCGGTGTGGTACGAGGAGAACTGGTACCAGTTGTGGACGCCCTGTCGCGCGGGGCCCCAGGCGGTGGGCATGGAGCCCATCGAGATCCAGACGTAGTTGTAGTTGTCGCCACCGGTCGCTTCACCGAAGGCGAAGGTGTTGCTGCTGCCGTCGCGGATGTCGGCGAAGGTGTGCTGGGTCCAGCCACCGAAGATACCGTTCCACTTCTTCCACAGGTTCTTCAGCACACCGACACCACCCGAGACACCGAGGTAATTGGTGCGACCCAGGCCGTAGTCCTTGATGGTGGTCCAGGCGCTGAGGGTGCCCGCAGCGCCGCCGGCGCAGCGGGCGCCGTCCGTCGTGGTGTCGCTGCACTGACCGTGCATGACGAAGAACTCAGAGAACTGCTGCAGCCCGGTCTGGGTGTCGGAGGGGCAGAGGAAGGCGGGGACCTTCGCCTGCGACATGTTCCAGGTGCTGTCGAAGTTGTACCAGGTCAGGCGGTTGTAAGAGCCGCAGACCACCGGGGGATTCACGTCCGGAGCCAGACCCTTCCAGGCATCCAGTCCGTCGTAAATGTTCTTGCCATCCATCATCGGGAGGATGAGAGCCAGCAGACCGATCGAAGAGTGCTTGGTGTAATTGCCCGAGCCACAGTTCGAATCCATGGCGATGTAGCCAGGGGGGAACTGGTTGTAGCTGTCGTGGAAGTTGTTGATGGCCAGGCCGAGCTGACGCAGATTGTTTTTGCACTGCGTCCGACGAGCCGCCTCGCGGGCCTGCTGCACGGCGGGCAGCAGCAACGCCACCAGGATGCCGATGATCGCAATGACCACCAGCAGCTCGATCAGGGTGAAGCCACCGCGAACTGCAGCCTTCGTCGGCACACTCGCCAACCGTCGCTGAGTCTGCATTGATCAGTCTCCGGAAAAGAAGGAACCAGGAAGAAAAAAGTTCGTAAGAACGAAGTGGGAATGACTTCCCACAAGAATCCATTTGCTGAGCAGGGTCGCCCAACAGTTCCGCACCTCCGTGCAGACAACCGCCGACAGCTCCCTCTGTGAAGCAAGGTCCATCGTAGGGGGAATGACTTACGAATTTCCATGATTTTTTTGCCGAAATCATGAAAATCGCGGAACCTGATGGCGGTTTCGGTGTTGCTCTCGCCACCTTCGCCCCCTCCACCACCCCCCGACACTGCCCCGAATTCGTTCAAAACAGCACTTTTTGTGCCCATCCCAATTGTCTAAAAAACCAGCACCCTCTCCCTAATCACACTCCTCCCTGGCTGTTGTCAATTTGATCGATCCGCACTAGGGTGGTGTTGCTCAGTTGCATCGCCCCAAGACCACAACCTGACGCGGAGTGATCTGCATGCCGGCCGACACCCCTCTGTCGAACCCCCAGCCCCTCCTGATTCTCGAAGGGCCCGAATGGCTGGACGCTTCGCTCACCAGCCCCAGCCGCACCCCTGAGGATCTCCCCGGGAGCGAGGTGCTCGATCGGATCTGGTCTGCCGGTCTCTCGAATCGCTCGCTCGCCACCTTTTTCAACAGTGTCCTCCCCGATCTGGCCTCGGAATTGGGCACCCCGTGGCTGGCGGTGCTGTCCCGCACCCCCGACTGGATCCTCCTCGGCGAATTCGGACGTCGGCCCCTCCCGGGCTGGCCCCAGACCTTGTTCGACTCTGTCGTAGATCGCCAACTCCCCGCCCAGGCCCGGGTTCGTGCTGCCGACCTTTCCTTCGCCGTCGTGGTCGTCCCCCTCCCGCCCGCCAGCCCCGACGCGGCTCCGCGCGTGCTCGTCGGCGCGACCCGCGGCTCACTCGCCCGCGGCTTGCCCGCCTGGCACAGCGTGGCCCGCCCTCTCAGCTTCGGACTGCACGCCGCCCAACAGGCGGAAGCCGCCGACCAGCAGGCCCGCAGCGCTCAACTCGCCCTCAAGACAGTCACCCTCCTCGACTCGGGACTCGACCGTGACTCGCTGCTTGAACGGTTCCTCGCGGCCCTGGGCGAATGGCTTGGCCCCACTGCGACCAGTGTTTCTTTCTGGAGTCGTACCGACGGCGAACTCTGGCGCTACGCCTGGCCCAACCCCCCGCTGTTCCCCCATCGCGTCCCCGCCGTCGACCAACCCTGGATCGAAGCCTGGAAGCAGGGACTCCCCTTTCGGCGCGAACCGCTCCCCGCCAGCGGCCCCCTAGGGGGCGAAGCAACCGCCACCCAGTCACCGTCCGGGTGGTGGCTGGCTTGGCCACTGGTCGCCCCCACCGGTGAGCGACTGGCCATGTTCGACGTGCAGTGGCCCCCCACCGC
>CAIUHT010000176.1 GCA_903898975.1 uncultured Planctomycetaceae bacterium | reverse complement strand
CTCGCGGGAGAGTTTGCAGATTCCGCGGCGTGAGTTCCGCACGAACTCGAGCAACTCGAGCACGGCGGGGTTCGCGGGCAAGCCCTCGATGGTCGCCAGCGCGGACGAGACTCCCAACCCGGCGCGGTAGAGCAGGTCGAACGCCTGTTTCAGCGCCTGCCGGTCGGCGGGACTTAAGCCCGCCCGCCGCAGGCCAATGACGTTCAGCCCCATCACCGTGTTCGCCGCCAGGCTGCGGGTGATACAGAACGGGGGGACATCCATCTGGGCCGCCGAGCCTCCCGACATCATCGCCAGTCGCCCGACCCGGGTGTATTGATGGACGAGGCAGTTGCCGCTGATGAACGCGCGGTCGCCCACCTCGGAGTATCCGGCCAGCAGGGCCCCGTTGGCCAGCACGACCTGCTGCCCGACCCGGGCGTTGTGCCCCACGTGACTGTTTGCCATCAGCAGTGAGCCAGCCCCCACCTCGGTCACTGTCCCGGGAGCGGTCCCCCGATGCACTGTGACGCCCTCCCGGATCACGCAGTCATCGCCAATCTCAACCCGGCTGTGCCCGCCGTTGAAGGTCAGGTCTTGCGGGAGATCGCCCAGCACGGCGTGGGCATGGACCAGGCAGCCCGAACCCAGCCGGGTGCCACTCAGCAGGCAGACATGCGGCCCGAGCCGACTGCGGGCCCCGACCGCGACCCCCGCCTCGATGTAGCAGAACGGCCCAACCTCGACCCCCGGCCCCAACTCCGCTCCGGGGGAGACCACAGCGGAGGGGTGAATCCGCGGTGCCCACGACTGGTCGCCGGCCACTGGACGCAGGGGTTGGGCAGTCATCGGGTCAACAACTCGCGGGACGGTTTTCGAGATTCAAACAGCCGGGGGTGGCCCGGGCCGGGGCCCCGGAGGCAGGGATCGAGGTCACACCAGGCTGCGGCGCGGAGCGTCTGAGCCAGACCACACCGCCAGCCGACGGGAACGAAACGCCGAACCCGGGAGAGAGTGAGAGCAGCCACCACACGTGAGAGGGGCGAAGCGGGGCCCCTGCTCTGTCAGAATATCGGCCGGAGTGGCCTGCGGATGAAGCTGTTCCCCGCTCTCCGGACGCGATTGCCGGGGGCTGTTGCGCTCCAGAAGCCCTGTCGCAGTTGTACGACCAGGCGGAGACCTAACCCAGGCCGCCGGGGGCGTGGCCGGGTGAAGCCTGGAGGGGAACCACGACCTGCGTTGGGAGAGTGAAAAAAGGGACGCTGGGTCTTGTGGGGTGCTGCGGGACCAAATGAAACCAGGGATTGAACGAAAACTGTTGGCGTGGCGGGGGGGTCTCTTCCGGCCGCGAGTGAACGGGTCACAAGAACACCGGCCCGCTCGCAGGGCGAGCGGGCCGGTGGAATACGATGTCTGCCAGGCCCCCTTGGGACTCACTCCACGCCGCTGCACCGACACAGGACGGACACAGAGCGGAAGCCGCAAGGGAGCAGAAGGGGGTGGTTCAGGGGTGGAGAAGGCCCCCGGCGACCCGCGAGCGACT
>CAIUHT010000175.1 GCA_903898975.1 uncultured Planctomycetaceae bacterium | reverse complement strand
TGACCTGTCCGGCGGTCACGACCGGCGTCACCCGCAGGTCGGCCTTCCTCGCGAACCGGTTCATGATGCGACGCTCGTCGTCCTTGGAGGGATATTCCACGCGGCACTTGAGCATGAAGCGGTCGATCTGCGCCTCGGGGAGGGGGTAGGTTCCCTCCTGCTCGATGGGGTTCTGGGTTGCCAGCACAAAGAAGGGCTGGGTCAACTGGTAGCTGGTGCCCCCCGTGGTGACCGAGCCTTCCTGCATCGTTTCGAGCAGGGCCGACTGGGTCTTGGGCGAGGCGCGGTTGATTTCGTCGGCCAGCAGCAACTGCGTGAAGATGGGCCCCTTGCGAAACTCAAAGTGATATTTTCCCGAGTCGTCGCTGGTCATGATGTTGGTCCCGACGATGTCGGCGGGCATCAGGTCGGGGGTGAACTGGATGCGGCGGAAGTCCAGTTCCAGGACCCGCGAGAGGGCCTTGACCAGTTCGGTCTTGCCCAGTCCGGGGACCCCTTCCAGCAGCACGTTGCCCCCGCAGAAGATGGCGGTGAGGGTCGCCTCGACCACTCGCTGCTGGCCGACAATCACGCGTCCGACCGCCTCGCGGGCCGCCTGGAATTCCTGCTGAAACTGCCGGGCCTCGGCCTGCAGGGCCGCCGGGTCGGGATTCACGGGAAGGGTGCTCATGAGTGTGCCTGAGAGTCATTGGGCCGGTGCCTGTGTGAGTGCCGCAGGACCGACGGTGCGAAAAGGAACTGGTCGGCCGTGGCGGCGTCCCAGGGAACTGGACGCAGGACGGCAGAACCGAGGAACGGCCGGTGAATTCGTTGACGGGGTGTGGCGGAAGGTCGGGAACAGGTCGAGCCCAGGGCTCTGCCGGAACGGGACAAACGGGCAAGGTGAACGGGCTGAAAGAATGGCTGACTGCCGGCGGAATTGTGGTTTGCAGGTTCGGACTTCAGGACGATTCGGTCGATGTGTGCGAGCGGGAACTCCCGGAGGGGTCAATCTTTCTGCCGCTTGCGCTTCAATTCGAGCAGTCGCTCGGTGGTGCTGGTGGGTGGCCCGTCGCTGGTGGGCGGGGTCGCGGTCGGGCTGGGGGCCGCCGGCGAGGCCTGGGAGGCGGTCGCTGCCGGTGCGTTGAGTGGACGGTCCTGCCGCCGACTGGCCAGCTGCTGATCGACCTGCAATTTCCGTTCGCGAAGTGTGCTCATGGTGCGGGTCGACTCGACGACCTTGCCCCCCAGGCCCAGCCACGACTTGATGAGCGACCAGTCAATCTGCACCCGCCGCAGCCCCACGTCGATGGGGACCAGGCAGGCGAGGGCGGTCAGCAGCCATTCGTCGATGGGGCGTGAACTGCGGCGGGGATCGCGTTCCTCGGGAAAAAGGGTCTTGGTCTCGTAGTCGGGTTCCAGCAGCCGCCCCCCCGTCGATTCCGCGATCTGCCGCAAGGGCTGCGGGTTCGAACGGAACCGGAGGTACTCGGGGCTGTAGGAAACCACCAGGCCCCCGAACGGGCGTTCGTCCTTCCGTTCCCCGGCGACGGGGGAGGCGACAACGTGATACCGGCCCTGTCCCCAGAGCGGGACCGACGCCTGGTACCGCCGCGGGCCGACCTGCTTGAGAGGCACCGTGACGGTCTTGTCGTCGGGGCCGGCAACCTGGGCGACCATCTCTTGGAACGACTCGGCGGCGGCGAAGTCTTCAATGCCAATCACCCCCTCGTTGCCATTCAGGTAGGTCCACATCCGCAGGTTGGTCGCCCGCTGCAGTCGGGCCACTTCCGTGACCAGCTGGGTGACGAACGCCTCGTAGTGCGTCCACGAGGTCCACTCCGACGCCCAGTTGTTCGACAGGTCGGAGGTAAAAGCCGCGGTCTTCCCCAGTCCGTACTGCCAGATCGCCAGCAGCGGATCGTTCTCGGCTTCCCCCTCTCCCTCGGTCGGTTCGTCACCGGGGACGGTCAGAATCGAAACCGCCGGG